>JALTPW010000159.1 GCA_026999335.1 Chromatiales bacterium | reverse complement strand
ATCTGGCCTTATGCTCGTACGTCTGCCCGGCCAAATACGATTATGGCGCGGTGTTACGTATTAATCTCGATCAAATTGAGAGAGAGGGATGATGGCGTTTGACAGGCTGAGAGAAAAACTTGCCATGCGCGGCGAGTACTCGGTCGCTCGCGCGCTATTCACACTTTTTGACCGTTTTGTCTATTCCACGACCGCGAGCACCGGCACTGGGCCCCACATACGGGATCCGGCCAACGTACAGCGACTGATGAACTATTTTGTCCTCGCCACTCTGCCGTGTTGGTTGATCGGTATGTGGAATCTGGGACATCAGACTAATCTCGCCATTGCGCAATTGGAATTGAATGCCGCCAGTGGCTGGCGTGGCTGGTTGCTCGATTACCTGGGCATCGGCTTTGATCCACAAAACATACTGGCGTGTTTCTGGCACGGATTACTGTATTTTTTACCAATCTTTTTTATCGCACTATTTGTCGCCGCGGTGTGGGAAGCCGTCTTCGCCACTTTTCGCCGTAAACCCGTCGACGAAGGCCTGTTGGCCATCGCCTGGCTGTATGCGTTACTTCTTCCGGCGACCACGCCTTTCTATCAAGTCGTGCTGGGCATGACGTTCGGCTTGGTGGTGGGCAAAGCAATCTACGGTGGCACGGGCCGTTATCTGGTCAATCCCGCCCTGCTTGCGCTGGCATTTCACCTGTTTTCTTACCCCAGCTTGATGTTTGGTGAAGGCGCGTGGGTGCCCGTGCCTGATAATAATCTGGCGACGCCCCTCGAGCTGGCTATCAAACAGGGAGGGGTCACTGCCCTGGAGTCTGCTGGCTATAGCTGGGGGCAGCTATTTGTTGGTAATCAACCGGGGCCTATGGGCGTAACTTCTATATTCGGTGTGCTGATCGGCGCCTTGATCCTGCTTGTCACGGGTGTGGCCTCGTGGCGCATCATGCTCGGGGGCGTTTTGGGCATGGTCGCCGCTGTACTGGCCTTCAATGGCCTGGGGCCCGCAGGGAACTCCGTCTACGCCATCCCCTGGTATTGGCATATGGTCTTGGGTGGGTTTGCATTCGCTCTGGTTTTTATCGCCACGGATCCCGTGCCAGCGGCAATAACCAATGTCGGACGTTGGATTTTTGGCATTACCGTGGGCCTGTTAACGGTGATTATGCGTATCACCAATCCCGCGCATTTTGAAGGCGTGGTATTCGCGATCCTGCTTGCCAGCATGCTGGCACCGCTGATGGATTTTGTGGTCGTCGAATTACACATTCGCAAACGACGCAAGCGCCAGCGTCGTCTGCTTGGAAATAACGCATGAGCAACGATAGCCCGCAAAAGGCGATCCTTGTGGTATTCGCCGTCGCCCTGGTCTGTTCGGTCGTGGTTTCGGTTGCGGCAATAAGCCTCAGGCCGTATCAGCTTGCGCACCAAATATTTAATCGAGCCCAGCATATCGTGAAACTCGCAGACCTTATGCCGACAAATGCAGAGGCACTATCCAAAAAAGACCTGATGGATATTTTTCTGCAACTGGATGCACGCGTCATTGATATCGATGCAGGAAAATTCGCAAAAAACCTGAATCCGGTGACCTTTGATCAACGTAAAGCTGCCGCCGATCCTGGGCGTAGCGTCACTATTCCGGCCGAGCATGATGTGGCACGGCTGGGGCGTCGTTCACGGTTTGCTAACGTCTATTTAGTGTGGGATGGGGGCCAACTTAAACGCATTATTCTTCCAATACACGGGCAGGGCATGTGGTCAACTATCTACGGTTATATTGCACTGCAAGCAGATTTGAATACGATTGCTGGCGTGACGTTTTACGAGCAGGGTGAGACCCCGGGTCTTGGCACTCAAATTCAACTTCCCGATTGGCAAGCAAAATGGCAGGGACGGCAACTGTGGGACGAGAACGGCGAATTACGCTTTCGCATTGCAACAGGGCGCGTGGCAGCAGAGTCTGCAGCGGCGCGTTATGAAGTGGATGCACTTTCCGGTGCGACGGTTACCGCTAGCGGCATCACCAGCCTCGTGCACTACTGGTTCGGAGAATATGGTTTTCAACCCTTTCTCACGTATCTGCGTGAAATGCCACCCAGCAGAGCCGACAACTGAGGGCAAAATCCATGAAAATGCGTGATGTACTGCTTGACCCGTTGCTGAACAAGAATCCCATCACATTCCAAGTACTGGGAATATGCTCCGCCTTGGCCATTACCAACTCGTTACTATCTGCGCTCGTTATGGGGCTTTCAGTGACGGCGGTACTGGCTTTTTCAAACATGTCCATTAGCCTGATTCGCCATCACCTGCCTACCAGTGTGCGGATTATCGTGCAGATTACCATTATCGCCTCGGCCGTCATTGTCGTTGATGAACTACTCAAGGCTTTTTTGCCGGAAACGGCACGAATTCTTTCTGTTTATGTCGGCCTGATCGTGACCAACTGTATCGTGCTTGGGCGTGCAGAAACATTTGCCATGCAAAACCCAGTGGGCATCAGCGTATTGGATGGCATCGGTAACGGCCTGGGTTTCGGTCTGATATTGATGATTGTCGCGACAATCCGGGAATTGTTGGGTAGCGGTTCGCTGATGGGTGTTTCCATATTACCGCTGGTGGCGGATAACGGTTGGTATGTCCCCAATGAAATGCTACTGCTTCCTCCCAGCGCATTTTTTATCATCGGTTTTCTGATCTGGATTATCCGCAGCTGGAAAACGGAACAGGTCGAGCAGAGGGACGATTCACCCATCCCCAACCGCACAACTGAGGCGGGGTAAAATAATGGACAATCTTTTCGCTATTTTTCTGCGTTCGATCTTTGTCGAGAACCTTGCACTGGCATTCTTTCTTGGCATGTGCACTTTTCTTGCTGTCTCCAAACAGATCAAAACCAGTCTGGGTCTGGGGGCTGCCGTTATCGTCGTACTGGGCATCAGTGTGCCGATCAATAATCTTCTCTACAATATTTTCTTGCGTGAAGGGGCATTGGGCTGGGCAAACCTTGGCGCCTTTGATTTCAGTTATCTCAGCCTCATCAGTTTTATCGCGGTCATTGCCGCGATGGTGCAAATTCTTGAAATGATACTGAGTCGATATTTTCCGTTGCTTCACAACAACCTAGGCATTTTTTTACCCTTGCTGACGGTAAATTGTGCCATTCTTGGTGCCTCGTTATTCATGGTGCAACGTGATTATAATTTTGCTGAAAGTAGCGTTTATGGACTGGGTGCCGGTGTCGGTTGGGCATTGGCTATTGCCACCCTGGCCGGTCTGCGCGAGAAGATGAGATACTGCGATGTCCCCACGGGTTTGCAAGGGCTGGGCATCACCTTTATCACTGCCGGCCTGATATCGCTGGCGTTTATGGCAATGGCAGGTATTGAGCTTTAGTGCTCACGAGGCTGGATACAAACCATGCAAGAAATCATCTACAGTGTGTTGTTGTTTACAGGCATTCTGCTGGTGCTTGCCTTTATCATTCTGACAGCGCGCTCGCGACTGGTCCCATACGGGAATATTACACTGACCATTAACGAAGAACGTACGCTCAGTGTGTCGGCAGGCGGAAAACTCCTTGGTGTGCTAGCCGATAATGAGATATATGTGCCCGCCGCCTGTGGTGGCAGTGGCACCTGTGGGCAATGCCGCGTCAACATTCTACTGGGAGGCGGCCCGCTGTTGCCGACGGAGGCCTCGCATATCAGTAAACGCGAAGCCGCCAGGGGAGTTCGCCTTGCCTGTCAGGTGGCGGTGTTGCAGGATCTGAAAATACAGGTTGCCGAAGCGGTATTTGGTGTTAAACGCTGGGAGTGTACGGTGCGCTCCAACCACAATGTCGCCACTTTCATCAAAGAACTCGTGCTTGAGCTTCCCCCTGGTGAAACAATGGATTTCCGCGCGGGTGGTTATGTTTTGCTCGAATGCCCTCCCCATCATGTGCGCTATGCGGATTTTGATATTCCCGAAGTCTATCGCGACGATTGGGAGCGGTTCGGTTTTCTTGAGCTGGAGTCCACCGTCAAAGAACCTCTGACGCGGGCCTATTCAATGGCTAACTATCCCGAGGAGAAGGGCATTATTATGCTCAACGTGCGTTGTGCCACACCGCCGCCCAAAATGCCCGCCGATACGCCGCCCGGTGCCATGTCCTCCTATATCTTTAGTCTGAAGCCGGGCGACAAGGTCACTGTTTCCGGGCCCTTCGGTGAATTCTTCGCCAGGGATAGCGATGCTGAAATGATTTTTATTGGCGCCGGAGCGGGCATGGCACCCATGCGCTCACATATTCTGGATCAACTAAAACGCCTGAAAAGCACACGAAAAATCAGCTTTTGGTACGGTGCCCGCAGTTTACGTGAAGCATTTTATAGCGAGGAGTTTACACAGCTGGCGGAAGAGTACGAAAACTTTACGTGGTCTATGGCATTGTCACGCCCACTGCCTGAAGACAATTGGACGGGGCCGACAGGATACATTCACGATGTGCTTTACGAGTCCTATCTAAAAAATCATCCCGCGCCGGAGGACTGTGAATATTACCTGTGTGGTCCGCCCATGATGACCGCTTCGGTCATACAAATGCTCGATAGTTTAGGCGTGGATAAAGAAAACATCCTGTTCGACGATTTCGGTGCTTAGTGAATGGAAATTTTCATCGGCAGTTTCATTGTTTTCGTGCTTAGCGGTTTGGCACTCGCACTGGGGCTTCTGCTGCAGGGCCGGCCATTGCGGCCTGGTTGTGGCCAGGGAGAGGAAGGGAGGCAGAGTGCCTGTGGTAAATGCCGCGCAGGTAAACATCGCTGCCCGAAGACATCAAACCACCCCATGGTGCCGCCGGAGGCGTAAGCATGTCCCGTTCAATCTGTGTGCATGATTACATGACGACAAGCTTGGTTACTCTGCAACGCAGCCTGGAAGTTTTGCGTGCCGTGCGCATCTTGGTCGAAAACGACATTTCGGGGGCACCCGTCATCGATGAGCATGGCAAGCTTGTCGGTATACTGACCGAGCGCGATTGCATGCGCATCGATCTGGAGGCGGGTTATTATGAAGACTATGGTGGTCGAGTCGAGAATTATATGAGCAGGAACGTTGTCTCCGTTGATCCGGATATGAGTATTCTGGAACTTGCACAGCGCTTTATCGATGCACCCTATCGTCGCTATCCGGTGGTGAAAAATGATCGGCTCATTGGGCTGATCAGTCGCCGTGACGTCATGCGCGCCCTGGATGAGTTGTGGTGAGCCCCGCTTGGATCAGCACAGGAAAGGTGTCGCGTGCGCCGTGAGCCTTGCATATCCTGATCGAGGGCCTATGGTAAGTAATGGCCGATGCGGGGTGCATCGAGTTGGATAGATTCAGCGTGTTCGTGAGGGAAATTGGCGCTAACCCTGCACAATCGCGGCATCGCCAGCAGCTGGATCGAAGCAAAAATAATGGTATAACTTGGAACAGCTAAAGGAAACGATCACAACAAACGGATGTCCCAAAGGGACGCCTGTTGGCCAGTAAAGCTTCAACAGCCCATGCCGATAGGTTTACTGTCTTCAGCTTGCCGGGTTTAACCACAAAAATGCCATCCACAGAATGATGAAAGACCTGTACGAAAACAGCTATTTATACAGTGCCAATGCGCCCTTTGTCGAGGCCCGTTACGCAGACTATCTGCGTGATCCGGGATCCGTCGGCGAGGACTGGCGTGACTTTTTCCGTCAAATGCAGGCGCAGGGGCTGGCACCCGAAGCGGAGCCGGATCATGCGATGGTGCGTGAGGAATTTGCGCGTCTCGCCCGGCAGCCTCGTGCGCCACAGCCAGCGGCGGCGGGTGCAACGCCAAGTGCCTCCTGTGTTGATGCCAAGCAGGTGGCGGTGTTGCAATTGATCAATGCCTATCGTTTTCGCGGCCATCAGAATGCCGAACTGGATCCGTTGCATCTGCGCGAAGAAATCCTGGTGCCGGAATTGCACCCCGCCTTTCACAAACTCGACGATGATGACATGGACCGGGTGTTCAACACCGGCTCTTTGGTCGGCCCTGCACGCGCTCCCCTGCGCGACATCCTGCGCAGCCTGAAGCGTACCTATTGTGGACACCTGGGCGTCGAGTACATGCATATCACCGACACCCAAGAAAAGCGCTGGCTGCAACAACGCTTGGAAGGGCCGGAGGCCAATCCGTTGCTGGCAGAACATGAGCAGCGTGAAATCATGGAGCGCATCGCCGCTGCCAGTGAGTTCGAGAAATATCTGCATACCCGTTATGTGGGGCAAAAGCGCTTTTCCCTGGAAGGCGCCGAATGTCTGATCCCCATGCTGCATCAGCTGGTGCAACAGGCCGGCGAGCAGGGTGTTAGCGAGGTGGTGCTGGGCATGGCCCATCGCGGTCGCCTCAATGTGTTGACCAATATTCTCGGCAAGGCCCCGGCCAGTCTGTTCGAGGAATTCGAAGGTAAATCCGCCGGTGCGGCAAAAAATGGCTCTGGTGACGTGAAATATCATCAGGGCTTTTCTTCTGACATTCGCACTCCGGGCGGCATTGTGCATTTCGCCTTGCTGTTCAATCCCTCGCACCTGGAGATCGTCGACCCGGTGGTGGGTGGTTCGGTGCGCGCGCGCCAGCACCGCCGCAAGGACATCACCGGCAACAGCGTGCTGCCAGTGCTGATCCATGGCGATGCGGCCTTTTCCGGGCAGGGCGTGGTGATGGAGAATTTCAACATGTCGCAGGCGCGCGGTTTCAGCATTGGCGGCACCGTGCACATCATCATTAACAACCAGATCGGCTTCACCACCAGCAATCCGTTGGACTCCCGTTCCACCACCTACTGCACGGAAGTGGCGCGTATGATCCAGGCGCCCATCCTGCACGTCAATGGCGACGACCCGGAGGCTGTGGCGCGTGCTATACGCATCGCCCTGGATTTCCGCATGGTGTATCACAAGGACGTGGTGGTGGATCTGGTGTGCTACCGTCGCCATGGCCACAGCGAGGCCGATGAGCCGGCGGCGACTCAGCCCATGATGTACAAAAAAATCCGTCACCATGCCCGCGTCGGCCAGCTCTATGCTGACCTGCTGGTGGATCAGGGGGTGATGACAGAAGACGACATCGACGCCCTGACGCGGCACTATCGCGAACGCCTGGATGCCGGTGAGACCGTCGCCCCGTGCACTGTCACGGAACCCTTCGACAAACCCTACTGGGTGGACTGGCGGCCCTACCTGGACGGCCGTTGGGATGAGGACGTGGATACCCGCATCGCCGCCGATAGGGTCGAAACACTGATCACGACGCTCAACCACCTGCCGGAAAGTCTGGTGCTGCACAAGCAGGTGCGGCGAATCCTCAATGACCGGCTGAAAATGGCCCGTGGTGAGCTGCCCATGGACTGGGGATTCGCCGAAACCCTGGCTTATGCCTCATTGCTGGAGGACGGTTACTCTGTGCGTCTGTCCGGGCAGGACAGTGGTCGTGGCACCTTTTTCCATCGCCACGCCATTCTCCACGACCAGCAGACCGGTGATAGCCATGTGCCGTTGCAGCATCTTTATGAGGGACAGCCGGACTTCGTGGCCATCGACTCCCTGCTGTCCGAAGAGGCGGTGCTGGGTTTCGAATATGGCTACAGTACCGCAGCGCCCTATGGACTGAATATCTGGGAGGCACAGTTCGGCGATTTCGCCAATGGCGCGCAGGTGGTGATCGATCAGTTCATCACCTCCGGCGCGGCCAAATGGGGCCGTCTCAGTGGTCTGGTGATGTTTCTGCCACATGGTTTCGACGGCCAGGGGCCGGAGCATTCCTCGGCGCGTCTTGAGCGCTATTTGCAGTTGTGTGCGGAAGACAACGTACAGGTGTGCATGCCCAGCGAACCAGCGCAGATGTTTCATTTATTGCGGCGGCAGATGAAACGCAGACTGCGTGCGCCACTGATCGTCATGACCCCCAAGAGTTTGTTGCGTCACAAACTGTCCACCTCGCACCTCGCTGATCTCAGCGAGGGCGAATTCCGCTTGGTGATCAGTGATCCTGACATCGACGATGTGGCACCTGTGCGGCGGGTGATCGTCTGTAGTGGCAAGGTGTTCTATGATCTGCTGGATGCGCGGCGTAAACGGGAAATAGACGATGTGGCGATTATCCGCATCGAGCAGTTCTACCCCTTTCCCACCGAGGTCTTTTGCGCCGAGCTGGATCGTTATGCGAACGCCAGTGAGGTGGTCTGGTGTCAGGAAGAGCCGCAGAATCAGGGCGCCTGGCAGTACATCTGGCCCATGCTCAGGGATAGCAAGCGCGACCAACAGAACCTGCTCTATGCCGGACGCCAGGCCTCGGCCTCACCGGCGGTGGGTAGTTACCGGAAACATATCGAGCAGTTGCACGAGTTACTGGATACGGCGCTGGGCCCCCGGCGTACGACGGAGGATGCTGAATGAAAATTGAGGTCAAGGTGCCCACGCTGTCGGAATCGGTGGCCGAGGCGACATTGCTCAACTGGCATAAAAAGCCGGGTGAGGCGGTACACCGCGATGAAAACCTGGTGGATATCGAAACGGATAAAGTAGTGCTGGAAGTCGTTGCCCCCGCCGATGGTGTGTTGCAGGAGATTCTTCGTGAGGATGGCGAGGTGGTCGCCGGCGACGAGGTCATCGCCGTCATCGACAGTGAAGGCAAGGCAAGCGTGGCTAGCGCCAAAGTAGATATTGCCACAGAGGTTTCCGCAGCCCCGCTGCAAGCAGACAGCGAAACGGCCTCGTCGGTGGTGGTTTCCCTCAGCCCGGCAGCACGCAAACTGATGGTGGAAAACAACATCGACCCGGCACGTATCCACGGTACCGGCCGTGACAACCGCATCACCAAAGCCGACATCCTTGAATACCTGAATGCTCGCGGTGGCAAGAGTGGCCGCCCGCAGCCGCTGCCCGGGCAGCCGGTGGCGACCCCGCCACCCGCCGTGGCCACGGTGGATGGTCGCATCGAAAAGCGTGTGCCCATGAGCCGCTTGCGCACGCGTGTCGCCGAGCGCCTGAAAGAGGCGCAAAATACCGCCGCCATCCTCACCACCTTCAACGAAGTCAACATGAAGCCGGTGATGGATCTGCGCAACAGGTACAAGGACGACTTCGAAAAGAAGCACGGCACGCGCCTGGGTTTCATGTCTTTCTTTACCCGTGCCGTGATCGAGGCGCTGAAACAATTTCCAGTGATCAATGCCTCACTGGATGGGCAGGACATCGTCTACCACGGTTATTACGATATCGGTATCGCGGTGGGTTCGCCACGCGGATTGGTGGTGCCGATACTGCGTGATGTCGAGCAGATGAACTTTGCCGGGATTGAAGCGACGATCCGGGATTTCGGCCAGCGCGCGCAGCACGGTAAATTGACCCTGAATGAGTTGACCGGCGGTACCTTCAGCATCACCAATGGTGGCGTGTTCGGTTCCCTGCTCTCCACGCCTATTCTCAACCCGCCGCAGAGCGCGATCCTCGGCATGCACAAGATCCAGCAACGACCGGTGGTGGAAAATGACGAGATCGTCATTCGCCCCATCATGTATCTTGCCTTGTCTTACGATCATCGTATTATCGACGGTAAGGATGCCGTGTTGTTCCTGGTGGCTATCAAGGATGCCCTGGAAGACCCGGCGCGGATATTACTGGAACTTTGATGTATTCACCGCGTGGCGCGTGCCTGAACCCTCGGATGCAGAGCGTGGTTAGATATGCTGCACGTTTTGCAGTTATAGACGGACGGGCCGTTGTCGGCTGGGAGCGGGCCATGCCCGCGATGGTTCACAGGCGTGGTTGAAAATATCGCGGGCATGGCCCGCTCCGGTTTGTCTATCGTAAATGATGACAGGTGATGATCGGTCGGAGCTGAGCTTATGCCGCTTTAGAAAACATCTGTTTTTTGTTATGCCGTAATGGCCTGATTAAAAAAGGAATGCAGCGATGACGGATTATGACGTAATTGTTCTCGGTGGTGGCCCCGGTGGTTATGTGGCGGCCATCCGTTGTGCGCAACTGGGCCTGAAGACGGCCTGCATCGATGATGGCGTGGACGAGCAGGGCAAGCCTTCGCTCGGCGGCGTCTGTCTCAATGTCGGCTGTATTCCCTCCAAGGCCCTGCTGGAAACCTCGCATCATTTCTATCGTGCACGGCATGATTTCCCGGCCCACGGCATCCACACCGGTGATGTGCAGATCGATGTAGCGGTCATGCAGCGGCGCAAGCAGCAGGTGGTGACGAGCCTCACCGGGGGCATCGCCCTGCTGTTTGCCAAACACCGGGTCACGCACATCAAGGGCCACGGCTGCCTGTTGGCCGGGCAGCGTGTGCGGGTCATCGCTGGCGAGGCGAACGATGAACAAATATTCAGTGCCAGCAACATGATTGTCGCCACCGGTTCTTCACCTGTCGAACTGGCGGCGGCCCCCTTCGATGGTGAGCGTATCGTCGATTCCACCGGTGCGCTGGCTTTTACTGCGGTGCCCAAGCGCCTGGGGGTGATTGGCGGCGGCGTCATCGGTCTGGAGCTGGGCAGTGTCTGGTCACGGCTGGGCGCAAAGACCACGTTGCTGGTGCGTGGCGAGCAATTTCTCGCCAAGGCCGATCAACAACTGGCCCGCGCCGTGCAACAGGATTTGCTGGATGAGGGCCTGGGTATTTGTCTCGGCGCAAAACTGGTTTCCGTCAAAAAGAGCGCAAAACAGATCACCGTCACCTATGCCGATGGTGATGGCGAACACAAACTACAGGTCGACAAATTGTTGGTGGCTGCCGGGCGCAGGCCCAACACGGGTGACATCGGTGCCGAGGATATCGGCCTGAAACTGGATGCGCGTGGTTTTATCGATGTGGACGCTGATTGCCGCAGCAACCTGCCGGGCATTTTTGCCATTGGCGATGTGGTGCGCGGCCCCATGCTGGCACACAAAGCCTCGGAGGAGGGCGTGGCGGTGGCGGAGCGTATCGCCGGGCAGCAGCCCGAGGTGAATGACGCCACCATTCCCTTCGTTATCTATACCTGGCCGGAGATCGCCTGGGTGGGGCGCAGCAGCGAACAGTTGCAGGCCGAGGGTATCGATTTCGTGTCAGGTGTGTTTCCCTTTCTCGCCAATGGTCGGGCCCACGCCAGCGGTGACACCCGGGGCATGGTGAAGGTTCTCGCCGATGCCCGCACGGATCGTATTCTTGGTGTACACATCTATGGTGCCAATGCCTCGGAACTCATCGCTGAGGCCGTGGTGGCAATGGAGTTTGCCGCCTCCGCCGAAGACCTGGCCCGCACCATTCACGCCCATCCCACCCTTTCCGAGGCCATCCACGAGGCCGCCCTGGCGGTGGATAAGCGTCCTATTCACATCTAACGTCTTTCACATGACCCCTCGGATTCAGGATTATGGTAGGAGCGGGCCATGCCCGCGATATTTTCAGCCGCTTCCGTGAGTCTCGCGGGCATGGCCCGCTCCTACCATCATTGCGTCCTGCATTACTCTATTGGTACAGCCCGTCTAAGCAAAAATATCGGCCGTGATGGCGCGGTACCAGCCTTCGGCATAGACCGCTTCCATTTGCCGGGTCGTGAGCGGCGCGTCGCGTGGTCCGACACCGCCGGCCCCCTCAACGCCGACGATACCCTTATCGCCGAGCCGATACACGGCGGCCACGGAGATGCCGTAATCGGGTGTGATCAGGCTGTAACAGGTGTTTACCCAGGAGGAGGCGCCCACGCTATCGCCGCGCAGGGCGGCGACGATTTCGGCGGCGCAGACCTTGCCCTGGCTGCTGGCCGAAAACCCTGATTTGGGCATTTTGCCGGCGATGCTGGCATCGCCGATGATGTGCACGTTTTTGTATATTGTGGATTCAAAGGTTTTTTGGTTCACCGGACACCAGCCCTTGTCATTGGTGAGCCCCGCGCGGTAGGCGACGTCGCCGGCTTTCTGCGGCGGGATAATATTGGCCACTGCCGCCTTGATTTTTTCATCGTCGGCCGTCACGGTCATGTGTTTCGGATCCACGGCGGTGACGATCCCGCCCTGTGAGCCGGGCACCCACTCGATGTGATCGGGATAGAATTCGTCCCAGGCATCCTGGAACAGCGACTGTTTGGAGAACTTATCCTTGGCGTCGAGGATCAGCACCTTGGAGCGGGGTTTATGCTGCTTGAGGTAGTGGGCGATCATGCTGGCGCGCTCATAGGGACCCGGCGGGCAGCGGAAGGGATTGGCCGGCGGGGCGATGATCACCACGCCGCCATTGGGCATTGCGTGCAGCTGTTTGAGCAACAGGCGTGTCTGCGATCCCGCCTTCCACGCATGGGGCATGATGAGACTGGCAGCTGGGTCATAGCCCTCAATGGTATTCCAGAGGAAGTCGATACCCGGTGACAGCACCAGGCGGTCGTAGCTCAGGGTTCGGCCGGCGGTGGTGTGCAGCGTCTGTTTGTCGGGGTCGATGGTGCTGGCGTAGTCCTGGATGACCTTCACCCGGTGCTTCGATTGCAGCTTGTCGTAGTCGTGGCGGATGAAATCCATGTCATAGAGTCCGCCGAGGACGGCGTTGCTGAATGGACAGGTATAGAACTGCTTGTGCGATTCGATCAGGGTAACGTCCAGGGAGGGATCGAAGCGTTTGAGGTAATTGGCGCAGGTGGCCCCACCGAATCCGCCGCCGACAACGACGATGCGGGCACTGGTTTTGGGGAATGCCAGTGATGGCGTACCCAATGCGCCCAGGGCCGAGGCGGTTCCCAGCCATTGGATGAAGCGGCGGCGACTGATATTGTTCATGACGACTCTCCTAATGCATTTCGTATTGCGGCGATGTGTCCCGGTTAATGGCTTGAACGGGGAAGTGCCTCCCTAAGGCTTGCGGGAAAAATAGCTGGCCATGAGATGGATTTCTTCGTCGGTGTAGCCTTTGGCAATGCGGTTCATGACCGTGCCCTGGCGTTGATCCGTCTTGAAAGCCTTCATACTGGAAACGATGTCATCGGCGGACAGACCCGTCAATGACGGAATCGAGCCGGGACTGTCGCCGTCCGGCCCATGGCAGCCTGCGCAGGGATTGGCCAGCATGGCGGGTCGGTAGTCCGTGGCAGAGACCGTGCCGGGAAGGACAAGCTGTGTGGCGGTGACGAATACTGCGATGGTGATCCATGACTTCTGCTTCATAACTACACCTCTTGCAACGTTGTGGCATGCTGCACGATTTGTGCAGTGAAAAGTGTCGAATAGAGCCGTAAGTGAGCACGGCGGGATCGGCGTGAATCGTTTCCGATTTTATACTCATGCGGGGTATGATTACACCCCCGTAAGAGACTCGGATTTGCGGTTTGTGCCGGAGGTTGTTGGTTGCACCAAGCCATGATCGCAGGTCTGTGCAGAGGGGGCAGGGTACTTATCTCATTAGCTTGTTAGTATCTCACTGAAATATAAAATATATTTCTGGTAAAAATGGGCAGATTCTTCTATAGTTATATGCAGCTGCAGATACTGTGATTGGCACTTTTGGTCGTTCCCTCCGTGTTACCCTCCGAATTCCCCGTTTCATTACCTGTACGCACCACCCTCAATGTTTGTTTAATTTATTTTTATCAGGTAAAAGTTACATGGCTACAGGTACAGTAAAGTGGTTCAACGAAGCCAAAGGTTTTGGTTTCATTTCTCAGGATGATGGCGGCGCAGACGTATTCGTGCATTTCAGCGCGATCCAGGGCGGCGGTTTCAAGACCCTGGCCGAAGGTCAG
>JALTPW010000158.1 GCA_026999335.1 Chromatiales bacterium | reverse complement strand
AGCTGCATAACGAAAATAAGAAACCATTTTCTTGGACAAAATCAGCGGAAGAAATTTTAGTGAAAGTGGAGCGTGCGCGTCAAACACTCTCATTTCACAGGACAGTTTAATACACTACACTAGTGCGGTCTATTAGCATGACTTTTTACCGGGATAAAGACACTGAAGACAAATCGCTTGTCTTGGGAGGCTTGCCAGCCTCAGGGCAAAATGCACCTAAAAACAAGGAGCATGACACAATGTCGCTCATCATGAACAGCCTCTGCCAAGAATCAACAATTTCAGCAAGAAAGAACACACAGCAAGTATGACTTATTTAGTACTTATTTTAGAAATTAATCGATTTTTTATGGACAGACACCAGATAGAGTCAATATAATGGACGAAAGACTGAATATATCCATCAACCCCCACGGTTACATCAAGGGTGAACACTACCGCCTGCCTCAATAACTCATTGCAAATTACAAAAATTCAATTTTCACCAAATACTCTGAGAATTCCGGCTTTATGTTTATACACGAAGTGGAGAATATCATTACGATGCCATTAACCTGCCCGTATCCTAGTACCGGGTCTCATACTAAGTATAAATATAGAAAGCCAGTAAATAGACAAGAATTCTCAGCCTCTCGCACCCAGCCTTTCCAAGGTAAGGCCCCAGCTCATAAAACGCTATATACAAAGGGTATTGTGAATGCTGAGGGATTTTCAGCCGTATTTGTAAAAAAATGTACTATGCTGATCTCCCATAAAATCTGCAAATTATAGCCGAAATAGCGCTATTTTCGGCAAAAAAACATTTAACTCACTTTGTAAGGGCTGCCTCTCTCACTTTAAAGGCCCTACACTATGAACTTAGCGATTTAACGTGGTTCAATAGAATTTGTACACCCCAGTTAAGGATAATCCTCTTAACTGAGGGAGATAGAAACGGCAACACGAAAAAATATTCAAAAGAGTTCAAGTTAAATGCAGTCAGTCTGATGCTTGAACAGGATTACAGCCGAACAGAGGCAACCAAAAGCCTGGACATCAATGCCAGCATACTGGGTCACTGGGTCACTGGGTAAAATAATACTAGGCAGGCATTTCGCGGGAATGGCAAGTGAATACCATAACAGGAAGAGCTGAGGAATTTGAGAGCACAGGTTAAACGGCTTCAAATGGAGAAGGAAATCTTAAAAACGCTATGAACACTCTCACCACAACTGCCGCCAGATTTTCACTAGTTCTGCTTTTCTCATTATTATTCCTTGGCTCAGCCTGGCCCCAACAACATCCACATAAGCATTCAAATAAAATCATGATGGGAGCTGGTGTTACCCTAAAACCTATATACAGTGGCTCTGACAAACTAACCAGCATGGTTACCCCATTCATAAAAGCAGACTATTCGCTAGGCTATGGAAAAATATTTCTTGAATTCGACACAGCTGGAGTTGAATTAACTGGAAAAGCACTATCTCTTTCTGCCGGGTTCAGTTTTGGTGAAAACAGAAGGTATCCCTCAAGCGGAAAATTATTCACGGGTGAAAAGGATCAGCCCATCCTGTCTGAAACACCAGAATTGATTAATCCTATCCGTTATTTTGGCAAGATTTCCGCCTCAGTAGGATTTGGCAAACTCCAAACCAGCCTCTACTA
>JALTPW010000157.1 GCA_026999335.1 Chromatiales bacterium | reverse complement strand
CCAATTGCCCTCAATCCTCGTTATTTTCAACCTGAATCCGTGGCTTCAGTGCGGATGCAGAGTGCAACATATTGATGTCACAATGGAATCAATAGCCTGTGCGATACCCCGTCATAAAGTCACGGGATTGCCCTGACTCAAAAATGCTCTTAATTCATCGGAAATCCGTTCATCGCCTGCCACTCTTTCCCAGAAATCGTGTGCCATTTTCATTATTGACGAAACCATTTCTTCCGAAAAACCCGGGCCACTGATCTCAGGCGCTATAAAGCCATAAGGTGCCACCTCTCCACCACTCTTCGGTGCAAAACCCATGGAACACATGTCATAGGCCGGTAATAGCCGAAACACACTTCCCTCCATTGCCAGACTCAAGTTGCCTAAATGCATATCTGTATTATTAATGAGGCGGCCAAAGGCCCATAAAAAATCCGCACCATAAACATGCTGCCAACTCACCAGATCCCGCCGTGCAAGCGCAACCATCACCCGTGGCCAATCACTATCCAGCCCGGTAAATTCCGCATCGACCGATTGAAGCGAAAGCATCGGCATTCGCCCATACTCTCCGCTTCTGTCAAAGCGCTGTGATTGCAAAAAAAGCCGGCCCCCCATTTCAATCAGTTGGGTCTCCGCGGCTGGAAAATCCTGCGTATGAATGGCTTTTGTCGCGTGATACTCCGTGATCAGAATATCGCGCCAGCGCCGGGCAACGGCATGATTTCCTTTGGGGGAGAATTTAACGATAACGTGCGCGAAACGGTCACCACAGAAGGCGGTGAATTTAGGTTGCTCGCCACCTGCCGATGAACCGGGAATAACACCGCTCATAACACTGTCCGCAAGCGCCGGGTAATCCTGCACGGAACAAACAACGGGCTTACGCCGGACGCGCCAAAGTGCTTGCTGGCCGAACTTGAAATTTCCAGGGAGGTCATCACCATTGGAGATCAAATAACGCCCAATGTGGCTGGCGTTCCAATGCCGCGGATCCGGCGGAAAATCATCAGACTGAGAGGCCATTTCTTCTGCAATCTGTCGCCCCAGAAATCCCTGGGGGCCCAGGTCATCGAGAAAATACGGCAAATCATCGTATAGGCCATCGCCATTTTTACCCAGCAATATAGAGGGCATGCCGGTTTCTGCTGCAACAAAAAAACCGCCATGGGCCAATGGGCGTATATACGCAACCAAAGTGCTATTTCCGTGTGCATCCATCATCACCAAAGGCAACTTGTCATCTCCACCAAAGGCATTGCGTGTCAGCGCATAGCGGGGTGAGCGCCCATTCGGCAGCTTGATGACGCTATCCCCCATACCTCTCAGCTGGCGCGACACGGCGACCTGATTCAGACCCGTTGCGGCCTGTATCTCTTTTGATGTCGCAGGCCCTTGCTGCAAGTATTCTCTAATGCTTAATGGCATGCGGTTTTGTCTCGGTACTATCAACTGAGTCAGTTAATGTATAGATATATACGCACAATAAGAGCATATATATCTATTATTAACAACTATTTACAGAATTTTTTAGTGTATGAATGACTAGGATAGTGACTAGCATTTAGACTAACAAACAAGCTATCTCACTGTGTTTGACTTTCGCCCTGTGAAAGCAGGGTATTGAAGGGTGCTGACTGAGTCTTGAGAGACCTGGAATACCGTCATTCCCGCGCAGGCGGGAATCCAGGGTGCAGGAAATTTCAAGCACGCTGGACGACTCGCTCCGGCGAAAACCGGATCCCAGGGAGAGCGGTCTCTGGATTCCGGCTAAAAACAGGCCGGAATGGCGATAATCGCAGCACCAAAAGTAGGCGCTTTTCTTAAAGAACCTACTTTTGGTCGGCGAGCTGTGGGGATTTTGACCCGAAGAGATTAAGACCAACGAAACCATCGTTCTACCTTTTAACCGGACACGACACTAACGTACAATCTCCGCCAGCAACTCAACCTGCCCGGCATATTCAAACGCCGCCGTCTCCAGCTCTGTGTGGTCGCTAGCCGCAGCCTTTAACACCCGCTCCCGCAAGGCCTTGTCATCCTCTCTCCCGGCCAGCCGCCAGGCCGTGCGCATCAGTACCACCGACGGCGACGGCAGCGGGCTGTCGCTGAACATGGCAACGCCGTAGCCGCTGGGCAGCAGCGTCTGATCGGACAGGCGCCAGCCGCTGCCATCATGAAAACGCCGCCAGGCATCATCGACCCAGCGCTGCACCACTTGCCGGTCTGCCTTGCTGTCCGTCAGCTCTGCCCAGTCCAACAAACCCTGTGCGGCAAAGGCATAATCCTCCAGCGTCGCCTGCCCCAGCTCACCGCGCTTGCCGCGCGCACGCCACAGACGCTGACCGTCCCACAGCGTTTCGAGCAAATGATCGCGTAATTTTTGTGCACCCTGCCGGTAGCGCACATCACCCAACTGCCGTGCACCCGCCACCAATGCCGTCAGCGCCAGACCGTTCCAGCCGGCCAGAATCTTGTGATCCACCGGCAACTGGCGTTTGCGGCGCTCAACGAGCAACCGCTCTGTGGCTAATTGGAATTGTTTTTCTGCCATACGCACGTCCATGTCCAGCGCCTTTGCGGCCTCGGCAAACGACATCTGCATCATCGGCAAATGGCCGTCATCGTATGGCGGCACCCCCTGCATACCCCATATTTTCTGCATCAGGGCCAACTGTGGCTTGTCGAAAACCCGTTGCAGGGTTTCGTTATCCCACAGGTAATAACCCCCCTCCGCGCCAGCCTCATCCACGGCGGAAAAACTGGCCACCATGCCACCTGCCGGCGCCATCATTTCACGCAGCATGAAGTCCAGAGTATCGCGCGCCACGGCTGCGTAATCCGGACGATCAAAGACCTGTGCGGCACGCAGATACAGCACAGCCAGTTGGGCATTGCCGTAGAGCATTTTTTCGAAATGCGGTGTATACCAGCCGGGGTCGACGGTGTAGCGGAAGAAACCACCACCCAACGGGTCACGCAACCCTCCCAGGGCCATGCGGTCGAGGGTGAGGGTAAGAAACTCCTTCAGGGCGGCATCGGGCCTGTGTTGCCAGGCGGCCAGCAGGCTACGCAGATGGGGCGCCAGAGGGAACTTGGTCTGCTCACCGAAACCACCGGACATGTCATCGCCGAGCGCCAGCGCCTGACTCACCAGGATCTCCTCATAACGCTGCACATCCACAACCTTCAGCGCGGGTGCCGGCGTGAGGGGAGTGCCCTTCATGGCCTCCGCCGCCTTCGCCGCCACCTGTCTAAAATAGTCCGGCGCTTCCAGCCACTGATCCTGCAGCTCCCTCAACAGGCTTTCGAAGCGGGCTGTGGGCAGGTAGGTCATGCCAACCAGCGGATGGCCGTCGGGGGTCAGAAAAACATTCAACGGCCAGCCCGCCGAACCGCGAGTGCGGGTAACGAATTCGATCAGGTAGGCATCCAGCGCCAGATTCAGCTCGCGGTCGACCTTGATAGAAATGAAGTGCTCATTGAGATAGCGCGCCACGGCCTCATCGCGATAGGTTTCGCGCTGCATGACGTGGCACCAGTGGCAGGCAAAATAGCCGATGGAGACGAACAGTAGCTTGTTTTCCCGCTTCGCCTGCGCCAGCACCTCGGCGGACCACGGCTGCCAGTCCACCGGATCATCGCCGTGCATGGCGAGATAGGGGGAATCACTGTCACGCAGGGTATTGCCGGTTACCGCCAGAGGCAGCAGAACCAACAGCAGAAAAATCGACGACAATGGGTGTGGGTGCATACGGTTCTCCGGGTGCAGGGGACTTCCTCATTGGAACACGGGCTGGCGCATTTGTTACAGGGACGTTCCCGGCACCGATAAAACCCGCCGAGCCACGCGTATTTATGCATCGCCGGCAATGCTAGAATCAGAGACACTCGCAGCCAGTCTAACCGGAGTCCCGATATGAGTGCACAACCTGAATTCAACAAAACCCTCAGTGATGAAATCAACATCATGCCCGACGCCCACGAAAAGCTGGTGGAACTGCTCAGCAACGAGGAAGACATCAACGGCGTGCGTATCTTCGTCTCCGGCGGCGGCTGCAGCGGCATGACCTATGGCATGACCTTCTCCGAGGCCCCCGGTGAGTACGATGCCATCCTCGAAAAAGACGGCCTGACCCTGTACATCGACGCCGTGGCGCTGGGCTACCTCAACGGTGTGGAGATCGACTTCGTGCAGCAAGGCATGGGCGCCAGCTTCGTGTTCCGCAACGCCTTCGCCGCCACCGGCGGTTCCGGCGCCTGTGGCGGTTGTGGTTCAGCAGGCTGAGCCGGCAACCAAAAAACACCTGCCTGCGGCAAAACACGCCGGCAGCCTGTAACCGTGCATAGTCTCCGCTTCGACAACAGCTTCATCCGCGAGCTGCCCGGCGACCCCGAAACCGGCCCACGCCAGCGTCAGGTACGCTACGCGCTATTTTCTCGCGTCAAGCCGACACCGGTGGCCGCGCCACGGCTGGTGGCCCATTCTGCGGAGGTCGCTGCCCTGCTTGGCATTGCGCCAAAAAATATCGACACGACGGATTTTGCGCAGGTATTTGCCGGCAACCTGCCCATCGAAGGCATGCAACCCTTCGCCGCCAACTATGGCGGCCACCAGTTCGGCCACTGGGCCGGCCAGTTGGGTGACGGCCGCGCCATCAGCCTCGGCGAGACCATCAATGCCGCCGGTGAACGCTGGGAGCTACAGCTCAAGGGCGCCGGCCCCACACCCTATTCCCGCTCCGCCGACGGCCGCGCCGTATTGCGTTCCTCGCTGCGCGAATTTCTCTGCAGCGAAGCCATGCACCACCTCGGCATACCCACCACCCGCGCCCTCAGCCTGATCACCACGGGTGAGACGGTGGTGCGTGACATGCTCTACGACGGCAATCCCTGCGGCGAACCGGGGGCCGTAGTGTGCCGTGTCGCACCCTCCTTTCTTCGCTTCGGCAATTTTGAATTGCCCGCTGCGCGTGGTGACCTGCCACTACTGGAACAGCTGGTGGACTTCACCCTCCGCCGTGACTTTCCCGCCCTGGCCGACAGCGGCCACCGGGGAGAGGCCCTGCGCGCGGCGTGGTTCGCCGAGGTCTGCGAACGCAGCGCAAAAATGATTGCACACTGGATGCGAGTGGGCTTCGTGCATGGCGTGATGAACACCGACAACATGTCCATCCTCGGTCTCACCATCGACTACGGCCCCTACGGCTGGGTCGACAACTACGACCCCGACTGGACCCCCAACACCACCGATGCCCGGGGTCGCCGCTACGCCTTCGGCCGTCAGGCCGAGATCGCCTACTGGAATCTGAGCCAACTGGCACGCGCCCTGTCGCCGCTGTTTGACAATCCCGAGCCACTGCATGCCGGCCTGGAACACTACATCGACACCTACACCGCCGCCGACCGCCGTAACATCGCCGCCAAGCTGGGCCTCGGCGAATGCCGCGACAGTGATGTAAAACTGATGGCCGACCTGCAACATCTGCTACATACGGCAGAAGTGGACATGACCCTGTTTTTTCGTGGTCTGGCGGATT
>JALTPW010000156.1 GCA_026999335.1 Chromatiales bacterium | reverse complement strand
ATAGCGGGAGTACCGTATTGATCATAACTTCTTTGATAATGCCCAGATCACTGATAACCCGTGTGATCAGGTCGCCGCTTTTGTTTTTACTGTGGAACGTCAGGGACAAGGTTTGTAGATGTTGGTAGAGATCCTGACGAACTTCGGCCAATACCCGGCTACCGATGATGGCAAAGCCGATGGTGTGGAGATAGCCTGCCAACGCCTTGAGTCCCGCGATGGCGACTATCGCTGAGGCAGCCAAAAGCAGTAATAGTCCTGGATTTGATAATATTTCGCTGGCACGGGTGTCCTGGATAATAAGATTGTCGATCACAAACTTGAGAGGCCAGGGGGCGGCGATCACGAATACAATTTCGCATAGCAGCGCAATAAACGAACCTGTCAGCAAAAGCCGATAAGCGCCCATTTTTGCTGAGAAAAATCGGCCGATTCGCCATAAGCCGGGCGCGCTATCACGAATATGTTTGCTTTTTCCCATGGTGCTTTCCTCCGGTGGCTTTATGCCTCAGTGCCGGAATGCCCTGCTTAAGCGGGTTTGGCTGATTTGTTGTTGTGGTTTTGGTGTAGTAATGCCAGCCAGTTTAAGGATCCGCTGTGTGACTGAATGCCAGCTATGGCATTGCACGACTGTACGGCGGGCTTCGTTGCCCAATATTTGACGCAGTGCCGGGTTCGTCATGAGTTGTTCCAATGCCTCGGCCAGGGCGGCAGGCTGGCCCGGGGGACACAGTATGCCGTTACGACCATGTTGGATGAGTGAGGTGAGCTGGCCAATGCGGCTGGCGATTACCGGTAGGCCCGCCGCCATGTATTCCAGTACCTTTAAAGGCGAAAAATAAAAATCCGGGCTGTGGGGATAGGGTGCGACGGCAACATCCATCGCGGCCAGCAGCGCAGGTACCCGGTCAGGCGCCACTGCACCGGTAAAGTGAGCAAAATCGGCCAGGCCGTGAGATTTCAGCGTCTCTTCCAGGTCGTCACGTTTGGGGCCGTCGCCGACGATCAGCAACCGAGCCCGGGAGTGACTGCGATGCAGCAGCACAAATGCCTCGAGTAAACCATCAAGCCCGTGCCAGGGTTTTAGCGTACCGACAAAACCAATCGTGAAGTCCCCTCCTGACCTGGGTGCTGGCGGCCATTGAAAGCGTGCGGGATTGACGCCATTGCTGATGGTATGAATACGTCCACAGGTCTCGCTATAGGTATCCAAATAATTGGCGACTTGGTCGGATACCGCGACCAGTGTCGATGCGGCAGCAAAAGCCCGGCGGGATTTATGTTCGGCCTCAGCTCGATTGAAAAGTTGGCGGTGGCGGCTTTGTTCTTCGATCAGTGGCGCATTGACTTCCAAAATGCCCGGCAGTGCGTGAGTTTGGGCAAACTCCATGGCCGCATGGCTCCAAAGCGAATAGCGTTCGTAGATCATGTCGAAAGGGCCAGCCTTAGCCAGTGCTGTGGCGATGTGTTTGTTGAGATTTTGGGAGAATATTTCTCGTTGACGGGGATCCTTGGAGGCGGCAGCAGGCAACTGGATCAACGTCACGCCTTGCAGGTCGGATGGGGGTTTGCCGCCGGCGCGCGGGGTAAAGAGTGTCATATCCGCTCCCTGGTTCAAAAAGGCGCGAACAACTTCTTGGACATGTATCGAGCATCCCTTGTAGCCGAAAACCGGCACGCCAAAATCGGCACAGATATAGGCAATTTTCATTATCCCACCTTTTGGCAATTAAGTGTTCTGGATGTGGCGTGATCGAAGACGGAGCGCAACACAGCCGTGTTTTGATGAATATCGAAGGCGTGCTCAATCAATCGGCGAGCCTGTTGTGCAAGCCGTGTGCGCTCTTGTGGATGGCTTAATAAATACTCTAGCCCTTGAGTGAGAGCCGCGACATTCTTTTGCGGCACGATGAGGCCGGTGTGGTCGTGCTTGATGGCTTCCGGGATGCCAGTGACAGCGGTTGAGATGCACGGCACACCCAAGGCCATGGCTTCAAGCAATACGGTGGGTAAGCCATCACGGTTGCCATCAGCACCGACAACGCATGGAGCGGCGAATACAGCGGCTTGTTGCAGGCTGGCGATGACTTCTCTTTGCGGTAATGGCCCCAACGTCTTCACTTTATTTTTCAAGCCGCGTCGATGAATGTCTGCATTGAACATGTCCAACAGAGGGCCGCCACCGATAATCTGGCATTCAAAGTCGATATCTCGTATCTGCAGTTCAGTACAGGCGGCGATTAAATCAGAGAAGCCTTTTTTCTCGATTAAACGACCAATGGCAACAATGCGAGGCGGTCGATTTTTGGGATCTGAATAGGGCAAACAGGATAAATCGAGGCCATTGTAGATGCGCTGAACGTTGCTGGCGGAATTGCCGAATTTGTCTTGTAGAAAATCCACGTTGTAATCGCTGACAGTGATGACCGATAGGGCATCTTGAATTTTTATCTGTAGATCGTCGTTCTTTACGCTCTCATGAAAAATGTCTTTGGCGTGGGCGGTAAACGAATATGTTAATCCGGCAAACAGTGAGGCCAGGCGGGCAACCGTCGTCGCCGAGGTAGCGAAATGGGCATGTAAATGTTCAATGCCTTTTTCTCGTGCCTGTCGGGCCAGCAATGCCGCTTGATAAACGTCCCGCGCCGTTTCATCCCGCGCTGCGTTGAGGCCGCTTGCCCGGCCCGGCAGGTTTTTCACTGTGGTCATAAGTTCGTCCCAGAATTCACCAGCGCTGAGCACATTCGGCGCAGACAGATAGGTGACCGGTGCTCGCACACTGGCGATGGTATTCTGAAAGTGAGTGTCGCAAGATTGACGCAGGGCGAAAATGTCCAACGACAGCCCTGCTTTCTCGTGCGCGAGGATTTCATTGACGATGAATGTTTCCGAGTAGCGTGGATACCGCTTTACTACATAGCCAATGCGTGGTGTACAGGAATAAACAGGCATGATAATGGCCCCCTATGGGCTATTGTTTAATTTGACAGATTTCGTTGACCAGGGCAGGTAATCGGGACAAGCCAGCAAAATCTATTTGGGCATGCACCGAAGGTGCGCTTGGATACCGGCTGGCATTTTCCATCCATGCCGAGAGTCCCTTCGGAGTGAGCTGGTCAGGCAGGATGACATCGATAATCCCCAGGGCTTTAAGGCGTTCGGCGCGGAGTCGTTGTTCATGGCGAGGGGTGGTTCGGGGAACGATGAGCGCATGTTTTTCGAACGACAGGATTTCCGAGACGACGTTATAACCGCCCATGGCAACCACATAGTCGGCTTGATGAATCAGGAATGTTGGTTTGTTTACGAACTCCAGCACCTTCAGGTTGGTGCGTGAGGTGGCCATATGATGGAGTTCGGCTTTCATTTCAGGCGGCATGAACGGGCCGGTGACGATGACCCCGAACATGTCCGCAGGGAATGTGGCGCGAGCAAATATCTTGGTTAAAGGCGCGCCGTCCTGGCCGCCACCCGCCATACATAAAACGAAACGGCCACCGGGAAGATTAAATTCACTGCGACTGGGTTTTGTCGTGTGCTCAGTGTGTTGTTCAAAACGAATGCGACGATCGAAATAACCGGTATAGCTCACCTTATTGGCAATATCGCGGGTCATTTTATATTCGCGCACGGCATCGAAAACATTTGGATCACCGTAAATCCATATTTTGTCGTAAAATTTGTTGATTACTTCCTCGTTGCCGGCCTTGCGCCATTCAGTTTTCACCTGCTCAGGCTCGTCAAGCACGTCCCGTAAACCCAGCACACAATAGGTTTGATTCTGTCGGCGGATGTCCCGCAACGTTGTGTCCAGTTCATTGAGCGCGCCACGAGGTACGTTGTCGACAATAAATATATCCGGCTCGAAGGCGGCGATTGAGGCACGGATCATTTGCGTACGAATTCCTTTTAAATCTTCCACCGGAATATCCAGCGAGCGGGGCAGGTAATTACCATTACCTTCCTTGCGCAAAGACGGCAGTGTGATGCAATCGACCCCCGGCGGCATTTGGGCAGCGCTGGCTTGGCGTGCACCTGTGATCATTAAAATATTGGTTTGCAGGTTGGAATAAGACAGAGCCTGACTGATCATCAGGTTACGCCTCATGTGTCCCATTCCCATGGTATCGTGGGAATATAGGGCGATGCGAAGTTTGCGTGCTCCAGCATTAACGCATCGTACCGGCCTTTTCGATGACGCTAGGGGGAGTTGCAAGATCGCTTGGGTCATAGAGGCGCTCCTTCTTGCACTATATGCTGTTATGGAATGGTCAGTACGGCTGCTGTTTGGTGTTAGTTTGTTTAAACTATGACGTGCTGTCATGAAAGTTTCATGGCTTTGACATTAAAGTTTGATAAATGAGAGCGCAGGAGGTGGTGTTTCGTCCTGCATTTCAAGCGTAGTCCGTCAATAAAAATGCATTTAGAGGGTTTACACTCTAAAAATACCTATAACTGTGTATAACAATAAGAAGTTCATTATTGAGTTTGGTGATGTGCAATACACATTTCCATGCATGCTTGGAAAATGAGGTGTTTATTTTCCATCAAAAGGTTTAAGCCACCGGCTTTAGCCAGTGGTTGTTTAGTCAATGATTTTGCACATCGCATCCCATAACAGGTTGATATCGGTTGGATAATGCATATCCGTTTCAACCACAAAATAATCACAGCGCGTTGGTAATGTTTCGCCAGGTTATTTTCGTGCGGCATTTATGGGTGTAAATATATTGCAATTCCTTGAGGATGGCCGGGACATCATCGCGAGAACGTGCATCGATGTGGATATCGGCAATATTGACTTCGCCAAAATGAACCAGGAATGGAGTGGTTTTTATATTAAATCATGAGGTTAGATGATTTCCGTGTGGGCACTAATTAGCAAGAATCTTGTTGGAATGTTATTGGAAGTTTATTCGAATTTTGCTAGAATGATTAGCATCATAAACATAAAGCAGATTGAATGGTGTTTACGCCTAATTTTCAGATAACAGCAGCCCTCACAAAATTACTGATGGATATTGAGGCTTCTCGTCAGGCTGTTTCCAGCTTGCCGATAACCGTGCCGGTACTCACCTCGCTGCGCGAATCCGCGCGCCTCATTTCTACGCATTATTCTACACAGATCGAAGGCAACCGCTTGACGCAGGAGCAGGTGGAAGATGTGCTGCATGGCGGAACATTCCCTAATCGAGAGCGCGATGAAAGGGAGGTTAAAAACTATTACCAAGCATTGGACTACCTCGATGCGCTTATAAAAACCAAAACAGTCAAAATTAATGAGCGCAATGTTCAAACCCTGCACGGATTAGTTATGGAGGGAAAAAAGCGTCCCTCATCGTATCGCGATGGTCAGAACGTGATTAAAGACAGTGCGAGCGGTTCTATTGTTTATATGCCGCCAGAAGCCAGAGATGTATCGGCGCTTATGCTGGATTTAATCGGCTGGATAAACGGGGAAGCCAGCAAAGCAGAGCTACCTGTGCCTATTATAGCCGCCATTGCCCATTACCAGTTTGCAACAATTCATCCCTATTATGATGGCAAT
>JALTPW010000155.1 GCA_026999335.1 Chromatiales bacterium | reverse complement strand
CCGGTCCCAGCAACCATAACCAAAAATTGACGGTGTATTGCAGCTCCAGCACCTGCGTCGCCAATACGTAGCCCAGCACGCTGGCGAGTGCCGCAGCCAACAGCCCTGCCAATGCGCCGAGGGTAACAAACTCGCTGGCCAGGCTCTGCCACAGACGACTGCGGCGCGCCCCGAGGGCACGCAGCACGGCATTCTCGCGCAGGCGTTCATCGAGACTGGATTGAATCGCGGCATACAACACCGTGAGTCCGGCGGCGAGGGTGAACAGAAACACATATTTCACCGCCAACACCACGCGCTCGATAATACTGCGAATCTGATTCATCAGCGCCGACACATCGATCACCGTAAGATTGGGAAAACGTTTGATCAGTGCATCCATCTGTGCCACGTGCTGCGGGGCCAGAAAGAAACTGGTGATATAACTGGCCGGATAATCCTGCAGCAGACCCGGCGGCGACAACACGAAAAAATTGGCGCGAAAACTGTCCCATTGCACACTGCGCAGGCTGGTCACCGTTGCCGTCACTCTTTGCCCGGCAATGTCGTAAGTCAGTCGATCACCAAGAGCGATACCGAGGGTACGGGCAATGCCCTCCTCCACGGAAAATTGCGCCACGTCAATAGCTTTCCCTGTTGTATCGAGCGCCCACCAATGGCCCGCAGTAATGGCATTATCGACTTGTCGTCGTGTCGCCCAGGAAAGATTGAATTCCCGCTCGACAAGACTCTGTGCATGCTCGTCCCGATAGTTGTCGGGGGTGATCGGTTTGTCATTAATGGCTTTCAAGCGCGCACGCACCATAGGATAAAATTCCGCCTCGGGCAGTCCCGTATCACGGAAAAAAGCCTGCACATCGGCCAACTGATCAGGCTGAATATTGATCACGAAGCGGTTCGGCGCGTCCGCCGGCAACCGCCCCGCCCACGCGTCCAGCAGGTCATCGTGCACCACGCCCAACAACAGCAACACCATCAAGCCCAGGCCGAAGGCCATCACCTGCGCCACGCTGGCCCCGGGCCGGCGACTCAGGTTGGCCAGCCCGAAGCGCCATGCCACCTGGCCCCGGCGCGGCAGCCGCCGCAACAAGCGCACCAACAACGTCGCGCCCAGCCACAGCACCAGTGCCGTGACACTGATCCCGGCAATCATCGCCAGGGCCAGCGGCCCATCGCCTGCCTGCCACCCTATCAGCGCAGCGAGGATCACCAGTCCCAGCAAATAAGAACCGGCACTGGCCGGGCGCAGACCGCCCAGTTCACGGCGCAGCACACGCAGGGTTGGCACCGACTTGAGCTGTATCACCGGCGGCAGGGCAAAGCCCAGCAGCCCCCCCAGGGCCACGGCCATCCCCATCAACACCGGCATTAATGAAGCCGGCGGCAGGCTCACCATGAATAGCGGCCCCAACAGCGTCACCAACACCCCCTGCGCGGCAAAACCCAGCAGCGAACCAAGCAACCCCGCCAGCAGGCCGAGGGTGGACATCTGCCACAGAAACAGACGGTTGATCTGCCCCTGCCGTGCACCCAGACAGCGCAGCACGGCACAGGTGTCGAGGTGACGACGGGCAAAGCGCCGCGCCGCCATGGCGATGGCCACGCAGGCCAACACCACGCCCACCACGGCGGCCAGACCGAGAAACTGTTGCGCCC
>JALTPW010000154.1 GCA_026999335.1 Chromatiales bacterium | reverse complement strand
GGTTAAGACTGCCAATGAGTTCGCCGTAGCGCACCAGCGGCAGCAGGGCAATGCTCTGTGCGTGGCAGTTGTCGGGAAACAGGGCCGCATGTTCGTGCGGCCGAAAGACACCCAGCTGTGGTTCCAGTGAAACGCCGAACAGGGTATCCAGCGCATCGGTCTCGGCGCTGAAGTGCAGACTGGTGAACTCCGCCACCCGCACGCCCTCGTCTTCGAGGATGCGTTGAATCTCGTAGCCGGGATCGTGGAGTGTGAGACCGACGACGTCGAGGGTGAAGGCCGTGCGATAGTTGTACAGCACGCGCTGTACCAATTCCGACAACGACGGCGTGCTGATGAGGCGCAGTTCCTGTTCGTGGAAGCGGCGCATCTTTTGCTCGTTCTCACGCGCTTGAGTGAGAAAGGCGCGTAGCTTGCGGCGCAGCAGCTGATTCTCACGGTAGAGGTCGCTGTCAGTGGTCATGGTGGCAGGCGCTGTCGCGGGGCTCCTTGACTCATTCGACGACCTTCGCGCGCCTCGATTCAGTGGCATTGCCTCGATCACCCGCTTCAGGCCACCAGTTGGCGGGCCATGATGTCCAGGGATTCGCGATTTTCAATGGTGCTCTCCAGTGCGCCGATGGCGTCTTCCTCGCTCAGTCCCAGGGCCAGCAGGGAATGCTCCGGCAGTTCGCTGCTGCTGGCCTCGCCGATTTCGTGGCTTTTTAGCAGGGCACCGGAAATCAGCAACAGGTGTACATAACCGGCATGCGGCCCATCATAGGCGGTGTTGTGGTGTTCGCGCTGAGTGACGAGAATTTCTTCCGGCATATTCCAGGCCTCCATCAGCCAGCCGCCCATTTCCATGTGACTGACGCCTAGCAGGCGCTGCTCTTGCTCCACGACGGGGATCTCCGGCTCCTTGCGCAGGGCCTTGGAGAGCACGTTGAACTCCTTGGGAAACAGGTGGCCGAGCAGCAGGAAGCCAAAATTGTGCAGCAGGCCGGTGAGATAGGCAGTGCCCGGACGTGGCCGCTTTTCGCGAGGGATAACTTTGCACAGGGACTGCATCAGGGTGGCGCTGTAGGTGGCGTATCGCCAGAATTCACCCAGCCCCAGCGGGCCGTCCACGGGCAGCTTGAAGGGCCGTGCGGCGGCGATGCCCAGGGCCATGTTCATCACCATGTCATAACCCAGTACACGCGAAATGGCCTGGCGTACCGAGGCGATCTTGCCCGGATAGCCATAAAACGGCGACTGGGCATAACGCACGATCTGTGCCGACAGACTGGGATCACGTTCCACCAGCTTGGCCAGGTCTTCGGCATGGGCGTAGGGATTGGCGTTGAGCTGGATGATTTTTTGTGCCAGCGAGGGCATGGCGGGCAGTTCGTTGATGCGTTCGATGCGCCGACGCATGTCGGCGACGGGGATGATGCCGCTGTCGTTGGGGCCGGCGGCGGGTGGTGGTGGTGTGCCTCTGGTGGCTTTTTCCTGCATGGGGCCTTCGGAGATGTTGGAAAAGGTATTGCCGTACCAGGCATTGCTGTGTAGCAGTTGGAAATCCGCGCCGCTGAGACGGATCAGCTCGCCGGCGTTGCCGGAAGCCAGGTAGACGTGATTCTGATCCAGCAGGCTGTCGTCGATGATGGTCTCGAAACCGTAGGCCTCGCCCAG
>JALTPW010000153.1 GCA_026999335.1 Chromatiales bacterium | reverse complement strand
TCTAGCTGCTACCTGTCAACAGGCTGGAAGCGTTGTTGAGGATTTCGATCTCCCCCAGGCAGGCGCGGATTGTCCGCCAGTCCAGGCCCAGGCGTGGCAGGGCCTTGGCCTGCAGTACCGGGATCAGGTCGTCGCCGCCGTGCCCCAGGCCCAGGCCGCGGGCGAGGATGTCCGCCACGTGTACCAGCTCAGACAGAGGTGTGGTTATTTCGGGCAGGCTGTGGTGATAAGCGATAGCGTTGACCACCGGCTCGGGCAGCCGCCAGTGGCGCGCCACCCGCGCCCCCAGTTTGGTGTGATCGAGGCCCAGCACCGCCTGCTCGGCGTCGCGCAGCAGGCAGTCGTGTACGTCACGCCAAGCCAGCACGGCGGCGAAGTCATCGGCGAAATAGCTGGCCAGCACCAGCTTGCCTATGTCGTGCAACAGCCCGGCGGTGAAGGCCATCTCCGCATCCAGCCCCCCGCGGCGGGCCAGCACCCGCGCGCAGGTGCCGACGCCGATGGCGTGTTGCCAGAACGACAGACGGTCGAATCCGTCGCCGCCACCAGGGGGGAAATGGCCCATGACTCCGGCGGCGGTGATGATGTTGCCCAGGGTGTGGATGCCCAGCAGGGTGCCGGCGTCCTGTAGCGAACCGACGCGGTGGGAGAGGCCGTAAAAGGGCGAGTTGGCGATTCGCAGGATGCGTGCCGCCAAGGCCTGATCTTTACTCACCACGGTCATGAGGCTGGCCATGGTCAGATCCTCGCGTCCGAGCAGTTCCAGTAGCCGGGTGACGACCACCGACAGTGAGGGCAACTGGCGGATTTCCTGATCGAGGTTGTGCAGATTCAGTTGTGGCATGGTGTGGGTTTCATTTTCAATCACTCCAGTCCTTCCAACCGGTAGTCCAGCAGCAGGGCTTTCAGTTCCCGCATGGTCGGCTCTTGTTCCACCTGCCGGAAGCGTTGATCCAGTTGCGCCTGCACCGTCGCGCGCCGCGCCGCGACCTGTTGCGGGTTCAGTTCCTGCGCGCCCCACACCACTAGACTGCGGATGCTGCGGCGTCGCAGACCGGCCAGCTTGCGCTCAGTGAGCGCCGTGCCGGTGGTCATCAGGGGATGGCCGGCTAAGTCCAGCAGATCCTGGGCCAGGGTCATACCGGGCTCGGCCTGTTCCAGTTGAATGTGTTGTTTGTCTTTCATGCGGTGTTCCTGTTTTTAGTCCGTAGAGTGGGCACCGTCCACCATGTCCGATGATAAAGGCCATTGAATAGTGGTGGGCAGTGCCTATATGTCTGCACACCTGAACCCTCGGATTCAGGTGAACAGTTAGCTGTTTTACCGAGTCCTCATCCCCTTGGCCCGCGAGCCCGGTATGCGCAGGATCTCCTCGGCCGAGGTGAGGCCTTCAGCGATCTTGCTGCGGGCGTCGTCCAGCAGGCTATGCATACCTTCACGGCGGGCGGCCTCGGTGATTTCCCGAGTGGTGGCTCCGGCGGCGACTTGTTGGCGTAAGGTCTCCCTGAACCCTCGGATTCAGGGCTGTGTCAGCACCACGATGGTGCCTTGGGACTGGGTGTCCTGGCCCATGCGCCCGCAGTGCACATCCACCGCGGTCTCGCCCAGGGGGATGTCGCGGGCGTCGGCCGGCTGATCGGCGGCATGCCGGAACAG
>JALTPW010000152.1 GCA_026999335.1 Chromatiales bacterium | reverse complement strand
AACAGAGAGGCGCAAGCCGTAGGGTGGGCACGTCTTATGTGCCCACGCGTTTCAGCTGTCCTACCGCAAGAAACCGAGAGACAGAACATAGATTTCGCCAACATAGTTCCACATGCCGCGTGGGCATAAAAAACCTGCCCACCCTACGGGACTCAATCCAGACAGACCAACAGGAGTTATTTTAAGTTATGGCCATTAAGCACTTCATGACGCCGGATCTACAGCATGTGCAGTCCTTGGTGATCGCCACCGCACGGACAGAGCTGCTGCCCCGCCTCGCGCATGTATCACGTCAGACCAAGGCCGACGGCAGCTTCGTCACCGAGGCCGATCTCGCCATGCAGGAACGCCTCACCGCCCGCCTGCAGGCACAGTGGCCGCATATCCGCCTGCTCGGTGAAGAAATGTCTGCGGCGGAACAAACCCGCCTGCTCGCCGACAGGCAGCCACTGTGGTGCCTCGACCCACTGGACGGTACCAGCAATTTTGCCGCCGGCATCCCGTATTTCGCCGTATCGCTGGCCCTGATCCAGCAAGGACAAGTGGTGCTGGGGGTGGTCTACGATCCACTACGCGATGAATGTTTTGCCGCCAGCGACGATACGCCGGCCACCCTCAATGGCGATCCCCTGCAGCGTGCCTGCGCAGACCTCGCCCTGCCCCAGTCCACCGCCGTGGTGGACTTCAAACGCCTGCCGACATCCCTGGCGGCCCGTCTGGCCAGCGCGCCACCCTATGCCTCACAACGCAGTTTTGGCGCCGTGGCCCTGGACTGGTGCTGGCTCGCCGCGGGCCGGGGACATCTTTACCTGCATGGCAAACAAAACCTGTGGGACTATGCCGCCGGCCATTTTATTTTCCAGCACACCGGTGGCCATGCCGCCACCCTGACAGGCGAACCCGTATTCACCCCAGCCTTGCAGGCACGCACGGCGGTCGCCGCCGTGAACAGTGAACTGTTCACGGCTTGGCACGCCTGGCTGCAGACCACGCTCACGGACACCTGAATAGACATTCAGGAGCCTGTCCCCTGTTTTTTCGCAAATGGACTGGGTAACCTTCCCACGTCAAAACACAACCACACCTTTAGGAGGCACCGCGTGTCGAACCTGCGCGTCAGTGAACTCAGCATCTACCCGGTCAAATCCCTTGGCGGTATTGCCCTGCAACAGTCGGCGGTGGAACACGTCGGCCTGCACAACGACCGCCGCTGGATGGTGGTGGATGACCGCGACCGCTACCTTACCCAGCGTGAACAATCACGCATGTGTCTGATCCAGCCCGAGCCCCTGGCCAACGGCCTGCGCCTGTCGGCACCGGGCATGGAGGCACTGCAAATCACCCACACCCCAAAAATGCCGATCCGCGAGGTCATCGTGTGGAACGATCACTGCCGCGCGCTGGACTGCGGCGATGCGGCTGCCGGATGGCTGGGCCGCTTTCTCGGCATTGACTGCCGGCTGGTCTATTTTCCCGACGACGGCCGGCGCGCGGTGGATCCGGCCTATGCCCGGGCCGGCGACATCACCGCCTTCAGTGACGGTTTTCCTATTCTGTTGATCAGCCAGGCCTCGCTGGACGATCTCAATAGTCGACTGGCCGAACCGCTGTCCATGCGCCGCTTCCGCCCCAATCTGGTCATTGACGGGAGCGAGCCCTATGCGGAAGACCAGTGGGAGCGCCTGCGCATCGGCGATCTCACCCTGCGCGTGGTCAAGCCTTGCAGCCGCTGCGTAATCCCCACCATCGATCCCACCAGCGGCAAACGCCACGTCGATGCCGAACCGCTGCGCACCCTGGCCGCTTACCGCATGCGCGATCACAAGATCTTTTTCGGCCAGAATGTGATTGCCGATGGTACCGGCCGGCTCGAGGTGGGTCAGCCGGTGGAAGTCCTCGACTAGCGGATGTTGATCCCTTAGGGGGGCGTCATCGTATTTCCCTGACAAGCTTTGCGCCGTGGCGACGAGACCTTATCCACCCTGCCAACACAGGGCTTGCCGTCCGACCCTGTTTTGGTGGTATCATTGCCGCCCGCTGAACGGGCCGATCAACCGGTTCACTTGTTCAGCGGGTCTCGATGGCGGCTCGTGTCGGTCCCCTCGCAACGATAAACTGTGAACCCCGTCAGGCCTGGAAGGGAGCAGCGGCAGCAGTGGATTCGTGTGCCGGGGTGTGGCTGGCATGGGCCGTCTCCATTTTCAGGACTGAGTTTCCAGGACTCAGTGAAAAGTCAGTTCCTCTCAATCCTCATTCTACTGTCTCCCGCCACAAAACCCGCTAGAATGGATGGCCTGTCAAACGCAGGTAGCAAATTCCATGAGTTATCAGGTTCTGGCGCGCAAATGGCGCCCGCGCAACTTCACTGAACTGGTCGGTCAGGCGCATGTGCGTCAGGCACTGACCAACGCCCTGGACAACGACCGTCTGCACCATGCCTTTCTGTTCACCGGCACCCGTGGTGTGGGCAAGACCACCATCGCACGCATCCTCGCCAAGTCGCTGAATTGCGAACAGGGCATCAGTTCCACCCCCTGTGGCCAGTGCGGCACCTGCATGGAGATCAACGAAGGCCGCTATGTCGACCTGATCGAAGTGGATGCCGCCTCGCGCACCAAGGTGGACGAAACCCGTGAACTGCTAGAAAACGTGCAGTACGCCCCTACCCGTGGCCGTTACAAGGTCTATCTCATCGATGAGGTACATATGTTCTCCAACAGCAGCTTCAATGCCCTGTTGAAGACCCTGGAAGAACCGCCACCGCACGTCAAGTTCCTGCTTGCCACCACCGATCCGCAAAAACTGCCGGTCACCATCCTCTCGCGCTGCCTGCAATTCAACCTCAAGCACCTGTCGCCGGAGCAGATCCGTAACCATCTCGGCATGGTACTGGAAAAGGAAGGCATCGAATTTGACACCCCGGCCCTCGGCCTCATCGCCCGCGTCGCCGACGGTTCCATGCGTGACGCCCTCAGCCTGCTTGATCAAGCCATCGCCTTCGGTGGTGGCAGCCTGTGCGAGTCCGATGTGCGCAGCATGCTGGGCAGTATCGAACAACACCACGTCATCGATTTGCTCACCGGCCTCGCCGATGGTGACGCCAGCGCCCTGCTCACACGCATCGCGCAGCTGGCGGAACAGGCACCGGATTTCGCCGGGGTGTTGGCCGAACTGATTTCTACCCTGCACCGTATCGCCCTGGCACAGGCCGTACCCGGGGTGGTCAACGACGAAATGGCCGACCGCGAGGCCGTATTGGCACTGGCCGAACGCCTGTCACCGGAAGACGTACAGCTCTACTACCAGATCGCCCTCATCGGCCGCCGTGACCTGCCCCTCGCCCCCACCCCACGTGGCGGTTTCGAGATGGTACTGCTGCGCATGCTGGCCTTTCGTCCGCACAGCACCCGAGACGATACGCCGCCCCGACCCGCCGTCGCACAGCCCACGCCGGCAGCGGCGCCGGCAAACCACGGCGCATCGCAGCAATCAAGCCACAGTCCACCCACTGCACCACCTGCCACGGACACCTCACGACGCGCCAGCGCCATGGCCGACGTGCGTTCCCAGCTGACCGGCAAGGCAAAGGCGGCAGCGATAAAAAAGACAAAAAAACCGGCAAATACCGGTACTGCACCGAGCCAACCCATCGCAACCCGGGCCATGCCGCCAGCTATCCGGCAAAATCCGCCGCCACAGGATCAGTCCCCTGTCACTGACGATGTGCCACCGATGCCGGACTATATGAAAGAAGAGATTCCCCCGGCCTACGGCAACACCCGGGCCAGTGCCGCCGCCCCCACTGCGGAGAGACACGAGACACTGGCCGTGGCCGAGCCCGCACCAGCGGCCATTGTCCCCGCAGCCGCCATCGAAGTAGTGCCGGGCCCGGACGAATGGGAATCCCTGGCCACCGCGCTGGACTTGAAGGGCGTCAACCAGCAATTGGCGTTGAACTGTGCACTGACGAGCCGGCAGGGCAACCACTTCACCCTCAGTCTCGCACCCGCCCATGCGCAGCTGCTGAGCACGGCGCGCGAAAATCTGTTGCGTGAGGCACTGGGCCAACAGCTGGGTGAGACCGTCACCCTCAGCATCAACGTGGAACAGACCGGCAATACCAGCCCGGCGACGCGCCAGAAACAGCGTCAGGCCGCACGCCAGCGTCAGGCCGAGGCCAGCATCGAGCAGGATCACACCGTGCAGGCCCTGTGCAAAACCTTCGCCGCACAGATCAACCCCGGCTCCGTGCAGCCCGTTGATTGACCATTTGCTGCCACAGGAGCGAACCATCATGCCCGCGATAAAAAACCCTTTGCCACAGAGACACGGAGAAACAGAAAAATAATGGATTTGTTTTTCTCCATACCCTCTGCGGCAAGCAAGGCGTATTTCGCAGGCATGACCCGCTCCTACAAAAACTCTTGGCAATAGGCGGGTCAAAAACCTGAATCATTACCCTTCCCTCAGGTATAATCCCCGCCCGTTGTAAACCAAAAATGAGGTGAGACATCATGATGAAAGGTGGTCTTGGCAAGCTCATGAAGCAGGCCCAGGAAATGCAGGAAAATATGAAAAAGGCCCAGGAAGAGCTGGCCAACATGGAGGTCACCGGCCAGTCCGGCGGCGGCATGGTCAACGTGGTCATGACCGGGCGCCATGACGTCAAGCGCGTGTCCATCGACGATAGTCTGATGGGCGACGACAAGGAAATGCTCGAAGACCTGCTGGCCGCTGCGGTGAACGATGCCGTGCGTCAGGTAGAAAGCAACACACAGGAAAAAATGTCCGGCATGACGGCAGGCATTAATCTTCCAGATGGCTTTAAGATGCCATTTTAACTCACTGTTATTTCTCAATAACCTTGGAATTCAGCCCTCTTATCTGCCGCCTTATCGAGGATCTGCGCTGCCTGCCCGGCGTTGGCCCGAAGTCGGCGCAGCGCATGGCCTTTCACCTGCTGGAACACGACCGCGAGGGCGCTGTGCAACTCGCCCGCTCCTTGCAAAAGACCGTGGAAAAAATCGGCCACTGCCACCACTGCCGCACCCTGAGTGAAACGGACACCTGCCCGCTGTGCGCCAACGCCAGCCGCGACCAGGGCCTGCTGTGCGTGGTGGAATCCCCCGCCGATGTGCGTGCCATCGAGCAATCCACCGCCTACCGCGGCCTGTACTTCGTCCTCATGGGCCACCTTTCGCCACTGGACGGCATCGGCCCGCAGGAGATCGGCCTGGATCAGTTGGAGACGCGCCTCGCCAACGGCGGGGTCAGCGAAGTGATCCTCGCCACCAATCCCACCGTGGAAGGCGAGGCCACCGCTCACTACATCAGCGCAATAGTGCATGCCCAGGGCATCCGCAGCACCCGCATCGCACATGGCGTGCCCCTCGGTGGCGAACTGGAATACGTCGATGGCGGCACCCTCTCCCACGCCTTTGCCGGTCGTCGCGAAATCTGATCCGCCAGCCTGCCCGGTACCGTCCTTCAATACTAAACGACCCTCTACTTAAAGTGGGTGGATTGCAATGTCATTAAGTAACGATGCGGTTCGCTA
>JALTPW010000151.1 GCA_026999335.1 Chromatiales bacterium | reverse complement strand
GCTCTGACCCCTTAAATTTTCAGGGTACATAACTTATGGGTAATAGAAAGGTGTTGTGGGGCTGGAGGTTAGAGGCCTCCGGCTACCCGATTAGATGCTTTTATTTGATTGCTCTCGATATTGCATTAAATCAGACTGACTAATTTCACCTCCAGATACTAGCCGATAATGACGTTCTTGAACGACCTTAATTTGGTCTTCTTGAATAGTAAGTTCAAACAGCGCGATAAGGTCATCTTCCATGAATTGGGTAGAAACAGCTCTAGTTATTAGGTTTGGATACTTTTCGACACAGCAATGAATATCTTGTTTAGTTTGTACAACTGAAAGTTGGTCAGCCCCTCCTTTTGCCTGTACTGGTATTACGTAATGGCATCCAGCCTGATTAACCCCAACATATATTTCATCAATCTCTATTTGACCTATACCTTGAACTGTTGTGCGCAAATGATTTTGCATAGAATATGTTGTAAGCCCTAGAAATATATCAACTAGGCGGTTATATCTAACTTTAGCGAGTAGCGCCTGTTCATCAGAAAGAGCATATTCACTGACTATCTCAGGAGTGGCATCTGGTATTTTAATAGTTACAAGGTCGTTATTAGGCAATATCCGATTAATTTTAACTAATTTAATAACATACTTTGCACGACCTGAACCTTCAATAATCCACTCTTTTCCCTCAGGTTGAGTATCCAGGATTGAATGAGGCATTGAAGTACGATATCTAATTGCGTAAATCACATCTCCTAAGTTTTTAGGCAACTCAATCCCAAGATCTTGAGCAGCTAATTCAAGGTCAGTTCTTTTAAAAGGTATATCTTTCTCTATAGAAGAAAACCCATCGAAAAATATCTTCTCAATTAACTTTTGATACCTGTTTATAGTTGTTTTCGCCATTAGCCAACTCTCAACATAGCTTCTTCAATTTCCATCTGCTTTCTTTTCTTATTACCACTCTTCCGATTCCGTTTAGCAATAGGCGTTTCTATTCCCCAGTACTTAGAGGCGGATGACATATCCACTTCTAAAAGGCTTTTTTTACCCAGCGAAAGCACTGTATCCGGTGGGATAACTTGGTATTTACCCGCACACACAATTTCTTTTCCAATGCTACAAGCAAGAGGCGGTGGCACAGCATTACCTATTTGCCGAGCCCCATGCCATTTAGTCTCGTGAAAACGAAACCAATCAGGAAAGCCATGCAAGCGAGCCATTTCTCTCACAGTAATGCATCTAGGGTATTCATAGTGGATAGGTCTAGGGCTAGTAAACGCGCCCCTAGCAGAATCAGTTCCTGCCCTTAATGTGTTTGAAACACCTTGTTTTGATAGTTTAAAAAATCTAGATATTTTTTCGATACTACCCGGCTCTGTTTCCTTAAATCTTCGCCTTGATGTTTCAGTATGATCGGTTCTAAGGCTGCTTGTTAATAGCTGATGATTCCATTTCCTTTTGTATCCGTTCTTCCAACCGGCACTAGACGTACAGCGCATCAATGCCGAGTAGCCTTTAGCTCTTTTCAGGTATTTGAATTTAACTTCATCAGCATTGATAAGCTCATCAAATTCCTCAGCATCAGGGATATCACAGAGGGCCTCCTCGCAAGTAACAGTATCCGCGCATTTTTCGGGGTATTTGGGAAGGGAGAACCCTTTCCTAGCCCCCATAAGAAACAACCTCTCCCTGCTTTGAGGAACCCCATGCTCCTTAGCATTTAAAACCTGCCACGGGTGCAATACGTTATACCCAATAGACTCAAGTTCACTAATTATTTCATCTAGAATTTGCTTATGCCTTCCAACAGTAAGACCTTTGACATTTTCAAAAAGAAAGTATGATGGCTTTATTTCATCGATTATCCGGATATATTCTTTTACTAATGAGTTTCTCGGATCATCTAACGCCCTTTGGCCCATCAGTGAAAAACCTTGGCACGGTGCCCCTCCTGCAACGAGGTCTACCCTTTCACGCGCCTTTAATCCTGCCGCCTTTCGAATATATTTTCCATCGATATCTTCTATCGATTGGGCTATAACACCACAATTAGGAAAGTTATATTTATGCACACAGGCATGAACTGGGTCGATTTCAACGGCACAAACCACATCAAAACCAGCTTGCTCTAAACCTAAACTCAGCCCCCCTGCCCCAGCAAATAGGTCAATGGCTATCGGTCTTGTACTCAAATCTCACCCCTAAAATGACTTTAAAGCTACCCTAATTTAGGGTCTCATTCTACCGATTTCATGGGTTACTGTCTCTAATTTCAGATTGAGGTAGATTTCTCTAACCTAACTTAAAAACAACGACTTACGCAACCTGCCGAACTTATTAGTATCAAGCAAAATCGCCCTGTTTCCCCGCAGTATTCAACCTGCAATCAGGCAGCAACGCTCGATAATCACCCAAAAACAAGCAAATTCGCCTTGATATCTTGATATTGGCATGTCATTCAGGCATTTTTTATCAGCCAACCCTATGTCTAATCCAGTATTATCTCAACCCAAACATCTGGCAAAAAACTGCTGGCAGAACTGGCAGAAATGAGTGATCTGGTGCGGCGTCTGCATGACTCAATTCATACCGAACGGGCCTATTGCGACTGGGTTTCCCGCTTCGTCCGCTTTCATCTGTTGCCCAGTCATGTAGAAGGCTGGGCCGCTCTCCAGCCAAATTCAGAAATGGGTAGAACTACGTTATTTGTGCTGAACACCGATGCCCTCCGGGAGATGCTGCAACATGTTCTTGCCTTGTTGCAGTAGAAAGTCCAGAAAACTACGAGATACCAGCGACAGCTTTTTGCTTTTCAGGTGTACGGCATACCAACTGCGTATTAGTGGAAATCCACTCACATCCAACACCGCAATATTGTTGCCGGCAAGCTCCAGTCGCAGGTTATGCCGTGATAAAACAGATATCCCCAGTCCTGCCATAACAGCCTGTTTAATGGCTTCACTACTACCCAGCTCCATATAGGGCTGAATCTTGAGACCCTGTTCGGCAAACAGACGATCCACGGCTAAACGCGTTCCAGAGCCCGCTTCACGAACCAGAAAATGCTCTTCGCTCAGCTGCTGTAGCGAAATGGATGGGCATTGCGTGAGGGGATGGCGGGTGCTTGCGACAACCACCAACTTGTTTTCAGCAAACGGGCAAGCTTCTACATCAAGCCCAACGGGAACCTGCCCCATGATCAATAAATCATCTTCACGGGATTTCAGACGCTCAAGTACCCGGGAGCGGTTAGTCACCTTTAATATGGGCTTCACTTCGGGGTGCTGTGTGATAAAGGCCCCCAACAGGTGGGGCATAAAGTACTTGGCGGTCGTGATGACAGCAACGCGCAGCGGCCCCTTGATCACGCCTTCGAGCGCCGCTGCCGATTCGCTCAGTGACACCATACTGCCAAGGACGCTCTGGGCTGAGGCATAAACTTCGTCACCGACGGCTGTTGTCTTAAGATGACGACCGACTTTCTCAAGCAGGGGGTGGCCAATGGTCGTACTGAGCTTTTTGACCTGCATGGAAACGGTGGGCTGGGTCAGATGCAGCGCCTCAGCGGCACGGGTGTAACCACCGAGGCGAACCACGGCTTCGAAGATCTGCAATTGGCGTAGGGAGATGTGTCGAATGAGGTTTTCAGAGGGCGAATAAACCATAGATAATACTCTATACCTAAAATAGAAACTATTGATTTCAACTTATATAGGCATTTCAGCATAATGTCTATCATGTGGTAGCAGCCGTTGTAGGGTTTGTGTTTGCAGCACGGGGGAAGACAAGGCAATGGCTAAACGATACGGGTGTATATAAAGGGTGCCACGAAGCCCGTTGGCGCCCAGAACATGCGTCGAAAGATACGGATATTCCGGCCGGTTTCAAAATTACGCCGCAGGATGCCGTCGCTCGAGAAAAAGGGCTGTAAGGCAATGCCATTAAGTTAAGCCTGAGATCCTGCTTGTTGTAGGTTGGTGGTGAGCCTGCGAACCCCAACGAAGCCAACAGTGTTGGGGTTCCTTCGTCACCGCCAACCTACAAAACAGTCGTGATTTTGTTAACTTAATGACATTGGGCTGTAAGGGCTGTAAGGGCTGTAAGGGCTGTAAGGGCTGTAAGATAGCTGCAGAATCTTCTGTTAGTATCTGAGCTACCGTTTGGGCTGGCCTGCTGACCGGCTTATATAAGTGCTACGAAAGCATTGCGTGATGCGAGGCGGACGTGGGCTAATAAGGCGTGGTGTTGTGCGGGCACGGAGTGTGTGACGGAAGGTCTGTCACATCTTGGTTCAATTGAGTCTTCAATAAAAATGGCGGTTGATTTATTCCATGACACCACTAGATCCTATCGTACTCTTTTTTATCCTCGGGCTAATTGCCGGAATTTTGCGCTCTGAATTGCGCTTGCCACCCGCTATCTATGAGGGCTTGACGGTACTACTGTTGATATCCATCGGCCTAAAGGGCGGTATAGAGCTGGCCAAACAACCCTTTTCTGAGCTGGTAGGCCCCGTACTTTCGGTGATGTTGATGGGTTTTCTGTTACCTCTGGTCGCTTACCCGGTGCTGCGGCATGTCGGCCGTTTCAAGCGTCCCGATGCGGCCTCTATCGCCGCCCATTACGGTTCGGTCAGCGTGGGTACCTTTGCTGTGGCGGTGGCGTATCTGGCCTCTCAGGATATCAGTTTCGAGTCTTATATGCCTCTAATGGTTGTGATTCTGGAGGTGCCTGCGATTCTGGTGGGGATTATTTTGGCGCGCGGCATCTCCCGCGAGACGCGCTGGGGGAAGCTGTCTCACGAAGTGCTACTGGGCAAGGGTGTGGTGCTGCTCGTCGGCGGGATGCTGATTGGCTGGGTTGCTGGCCCCGTGGGAGTGGAGCCGATTGCGCCGCTGTTTTTTGATTTATTCAAGGCGATACTTGCATTATTTTTGCTGGAAATGGGTTTGATCGCCGCCAGTCAGATCAGTAGCTTGCGCCGTTATGGCTTGTTCCTTGTTGGTTTTGGCATTCTGTTTCCGTTATTTTCGGCGGTCGTGGGCGGTTGGCTTGGCCTGATGTTGGGGATGTCGACGGGGGGTATCATGATGCTGGCAACCCTGGCAGCGAGTGGCTCCTACATCGCCGTGCCAGCGGCAATGCGATTGACGGTGCCAGAGGCGAATCCTACGCTGTCGATCAGTGTTTCACTGGGGGTGACTTTCCCGTTTAATATTCTGGTGGGAATACCGCTCTATCTTCAATTTGCCAACCAGCTGCATGGCCTCTGAGGGCAACATACAACATGTCTACCGACAACATGTCTACCGATACCCGTAAACTCGTTACTATCATCACGGAATCTGCGCTGGAGCACAGTCTGGTCGATGATTTTGACCGTCTGGGCGCCCACGGCTACACCATTACCAATGCCCGTGGCAAAGGTCACCGGGGCGCACGCGATGCCGACTGGAGCACCAGCAGCAACATCCGTGTCGAAGTGGTGTGCGATGCGACGGTGGCTGGGGCCATCGCCGGACATCTTCGGGAGCACTACTACGCCAACTATGCCATGATCCTGTTCA
>JALTPW010000150.1 GCA_026999335.1 Chromatiales bacterium | reverse complement strand
GTCAGGGGCGGAAAAAAGGGGCGTAATGGTAGCGTAAGCCCGGCTTGCTGTCACAGTGCGCGTGGTTTGCGGGCATTGGGTCTTGCATAGCCTGCTGAATCGCGTTGCTGTCATGAATATTTTTCGTCACTGCGGTGAATACCGGAGTCCAGTCAACGTAGTGCGTCACTGGATTCCGGTATTTACCAGAACGACGGGGTCAGAATTTCCTTTGAGCGGACTAATAACGCTGAAACAGCTCCACCTTACCCTTGTGGTCAAAGGACAGCACGTCATAGTCTTTGGGCGGTAATCCTTCGGGCTGCATGCCCGGTGATTTTTGCGGCATGCCGGGGGCGGTGAGGCCGAGCACGTCCGGCTTTTCCCTGAGCATGCGCTTGATGTCGGCCGCCGGCACGTGGCCTTCGACGACGTAGCCATCCACTATGGCGGTATGGCAGGACTGTAAATTTCTGCTTACGCCGAAATTGGCCTTGATTTCCGGCATGTTGGTCTGGTTTTTCGCAATGACCTCAAAGCCTTCCGTGCGCAGGTGGTCGACCCAGGTATCGCAGCAAACGCAGGACTTGTCCTTGTAGACGGTAATTTGTGTGGCTGTTGGTGCCGGTTCTGCTCCGGCCTGGCTACTCGCCAGCAGGAAAATGCCGGCCATGGCCAGAAAGAAAATTGACGTTTTGTTCTTCATATATTTGTCCTGGAAATAGAGTGATGAGTGGGAGGGTGGGATTATAACCCCACACATTGGACGCGGGAAAATCGGGATTGTTCCAGGGCCGATGCGTTTGCCTGCAATACGGACGGATGTTGTTCAGTGTGTCCGAGGGTGGCGGTGTGAAAAGCTTGGTTTGATGTAGATCAAGGTCACCTAGAAGCTGTGGGTATATCTATTATCCCGCTTTTTATAACTATATTTTACAACTTCGGGAACTCTGATTGATGTGGTGCAGCACGGCCGTTGGAAGAAAACCATTGAACGTTTGTGATGTTATCGAACGAGAGGATTGTGTCGTCGTTATGCGCTGCGCGACGATGGATTTATCAGGGTGACCCATTTGCTTGGGAGAGAGAAAATGTATCAGACCCAAACGCCACGAAAAAATATTTTTTGTCCGACGGCCTTGGCTGCCGTCTGCGCCGCCGTCTTGCTGGGTGGCTTCACGACGATGCCGGTGCTCGCGGGTGACAATCTCACCGCTGCATTGACCGGGGGCAAAGCGACCCTGGACATGCGTGTGCGCTATGAAGGCGTCAATCAGGACAATACCCTGGATGATGCAACGGCGCTGACCGTTCGCACCCGCCTCGGCTACAAGACCGGTAATTTCATGAATGTCAGCGGTTTTCTGGAGATGAGCAACGTGACGTCGCTTACCGCTGACGAAGACTATGACAGTAAAACCAATGGCAATGCCGCCTATTCGGTCATCGCCGATCCGACCAATACTATCCTTAATCGTGCTTATCTGGACTATACCGGTATCGCCGATACCACGCTGCGCTATGGTCAGCAGCGGATCATTTACGACAATGCCCGCTTTATCGGCAATGTCGGTTGGCGTCAGACGGAGCAGACCTACACTGCTTTCCGGATCACCAACAAGTCGCTGAGCGACACGACCTTGGATTATGCGTATCTCAGTAATCGCTTCACGATTACGG
>JALTPW010000149.1 GCA_026999335.1 Chromatiales bacterium | reverse complement strand
CCCCCTCTGCTGCTAGTGATCCATGCGGAAAGTTATGTCACTGTTCGCTTCGTGAAAAGGCGCATTTCTGCGTCGGCAAAACTCGATATGGAAGCCCCATTGCAGTGTTTTGCCGCCTTGATCTGCACCTTCTCACTGTGCGCCTTAGTCACAGAATTTCCCGCATGAACCACTAGCGTATGAGTGCAGTAAGCGGTGCCGGGTTGGTAACTGTGAGCTGATTCAGTTTTTTGTCGATATCATGCCGCAACCCTGCTCTAGAAGTCGTTGATCGTCGACTATCTTTAGAGTGATATGCCGATGCATGGACGAATTTAACCGATACGCTTCCGCGTAGACGCGAAAAATAGTCCCTGCCGACTGATCGTGGAGCAGACACAGGGACGTTATCAATATGATATGTTCAGGCTAGCCTGTCTGAAACTGATCCACAATGACTTCCAGGTCATGCACCATTTTGACTAGCCGGGTATTGGATCCGTTGATATCCTGGGCCACTTCTGCCGTATCATGCGCGGTTTGATTAATCGTGTTAATGCTGTGGCTCACTTCTTCAGCCACCATGCTCTGCTGCTTGGCTGCCGTGACAATATGCACATTCATCGTGTTGATGGTATCAATCATAGCGGTGATGGATTGCAGTGACTCACCGGCTGCAATCGAGTGTTTAACGCTGCTTTGTGCCTGCTTGTCCCCCTGCTCCATTACTTTTACCGCATTGTCAGCCCCTTCCTGCAGTGTTTCGATGATTTGTTGAATCTCCCGGGTTGACTGTTGGGTACGCTGCGCCAGGGTTCTTACTTCATCGGCAACGACGGCAAAGCCGCGTCCCTGCTCACCAGCACGGGCAGCCTCAATGGCGGCATTGAGTGCCAGCAGATTAGTCTGTTCAGCGATCTCCTTGATGACAATCAGAACCGTGCCAATATTTTCGCTGTCATTTTCCAGTTTCATAATGACTCTGCGAGCACTAATCACATTGTCGGCAAGCTGTTCAATGGCAGCCACAGACTCGGAAACAATTCTATTTCCTTTCGCCACCTCTTGATCTGCGTTCTTTGCCGCTTCAGCCGCTGATGCTGCATTTCCTGCCACCTCCTCCACTGCGGATGACATCTGATTCATGGCACTGGCCATCTGTTCTGCCTCTCGCTGTTGCCGCTTTATGGCATCCAGCGTTGAGCCGTTTGCCACAGACATTTCAGTGGCGGCAGAGGTAAGGGTGGTCGTGGCACCGCTGACCTTCACAATAGTACTATGAATTTTTTCAATGATTTTATTAAAGGTTGTTGCCAGTAGTGCAATTTCATCACTCCCGGAAATACTCAAGCGGGCGGTCAAGTCTCCATCACCCTGTGCGATATTCTTCATAAGAGTGTCAACCTTAGTGAGTCGGTTGACAATTGAGCGGCAGAATAATGATATGAGTCCGGCCAATACCAACAGCGCGATAGTAAGGCCGCTTAACATACTAAAGTCCGCTTCTGCAAGGGTATTTCCTACTCGGGAAGTGCGGTTGCTCGTTAATTTTTCATACTCGGTTTTTAGCCCCTCAAAAGCGGCGAGTGCAGGGCCATCGCTTATCTTGACCAAGGCATCAATTTCTACGGCACTTTTTCCGAGAGATACGGCCCTTTTTACGGTATCAGCCGCTTCTCT
>JALTPW010000148.1 GCA_026999335.1 Chromatiales bacterium | reverse complement strand
GGTTCTGGCGCCCTCGGCCAGCGTTCGGCCCTGTGACAGCGAGGGTCTGTGCCGGGTGACGGTGGGGCCGTTCACCGGTTGCTCGGGGCTATCCGCTATGGCACAAACTATCAGGGATGAGTTTGGGCTCGAGGGGTTTGTGATTGCGGCACCGCAGGGTGCTGCAACCAGTGGTCTTGTGAGCCAAAGCCCGCGCACCCCGCCACGCCATTAAAGCTGCGACGGGGTGCCTGCGCAGTAAAGCCTTCTGATGCGGGCGAAACAGGTAAGGAGCGGTTATTTCGCGATTGCTTTTTGGAACATGCGATCCGCCTTTTCGCTGGCCTCGCGGGCTTCGGCCCTGGCCATCTCGGCTTCACGCAGGGCGCGGTCGGCAGTGGCCTGGGCGTTGGACGGATCCGCGCTCGCCTTGGCATCCTCGGCCATTTTCTGTGCGCGGATAGCGCTTGTCCGCGCCTCAGCGGCCATGGTCTTCGCTTCGTCCGCAGTCTTTTGCGCCGTGGCGATATCAGCGTTCATCTTCTCCATATCTTTTGCGGTGACTGCACATCCGCCCAACAGTAGTGCGGCGCTTAATCCGATGGCAATGGTCAAATACTGAGTCATAGTGATGATTCCTTGGTTGGTTTTGAGAGTTGAAGATTGACTGCGACAGCATACCTGTCAATTATGATGAAAAATAGTGTGTGGAGTCTGTCGAAGCGGGGGTGAATTTACTATAAAAATACAACTTTCCCCCTTGTTTTTGGTCAATTTTGCTAAAATTTTCAGGCATTCACCTTTGCTGGTCAGTCAAATGGAAACAAGGGCGCATTTGTCAGCTGTGATTACCTGTGGGGTGTTAACAGTCATTTTGATAGTCCTGTTGCTTCTGAAAAAACGCCAGACACCAAAAGCAGGTGCTCTCAGGCGAGGCCTGAGGAGAGAGGTGCAGCAATTGAACTTGCACCATTCGAGGATTTTGAAGCCAAGGCTTCAGGGCCCAGGTTCCGTGACACGACTATAGATATTGAGCGTGATGACCTGCTCACTATGCGTTTGGGTGCAAGGCTTGATATGGATACATTCTTCCTTCGCGGCGAGGCAGCGTTTGCTGGTGAGCAGTCTTTCACCATTGGCGCCGGAATGACATTCTGATACGTGATTGATTTGCTCCAATAATGCAGTCCTGTGTACCTGCACAGGGCCGCCTTTGAATGAAGAGGGATGCGATGATGATCCAGGCTCGTTGGGTGCTGCTATTGGCCCTTGCAGTCTTTAGCTCACATACGTTGGCTGCGTGGCAGGATGACGCAAAACGTTATTTTGAGCTTGACGAGTAGCAAAAATGTATCGATGTCGTCAAGCCCCACCAGAATGAAAATCTGGGACTCATGCTTTTAACGTTCAGCCATTTGCAGCGTTACAGCTTCAATGATACCAAGGCAGATAAAAAACAATTTAAATCCCTGCTGTCCTTGCTGAAGGATAAGGTGGATGCCGGTGATCTCGATGACATCCACTACTTTATTGGCCAGCGAACCAGACCCTATGTGGTAAAGCATGCGAATAAGCTCCTTAAGAAGGCATTCAGGAATATCAGCGATATTTCGATGTTGCCGAAGGTGTATAAGTTTATTCGTAGCGAAGATGATAAAACGAAAAAACTTGTTTTTAATACGGTG
>JALTPW010000147.1 GCA_026999335.1 Chromatiales bacterium | reverse complement strand
TGACGGCGGGCTTCCTCGGCATCATGTACTACTTCGTGCCCAAGCAGGCCAACCGTCCGATGTTCTCTTACCGCCTGTCGGTGATTCACTTCTGGGCCCTGACCTTCGGTTATGTCTGGCTCGGCGCGCATCATCTCCAGTACACCGCCCTGCCTGACTGGACCGGTTCACTGGGTGCCGCCATCTCCATCGCCATGATCATCCCTTCCTGGGGTGGCGCGATCAACGGCTTGATGACCCTGTCCGGCGCCTGGGACAAACTGCGCACCGACTATGTGCTGCGTTTCCTCATCGCCTCGCTGGCCTTCTACGCCATGTCGACCTTCGAAGGTCCGATCATGTCCATCAAGACCGTCAACGCCCTGTCGCATTACACCGACTGGACAATAGGTCATGTGCATTCCGGCGCCCTGGGCTGGGTTGGCATGGTGGCGGCCGGTGCGCTGTATCACATGGTGATGAAGCTGTGGAACACCGAGATGTACTCCAACAAACTGATCAATATCCACTTCTGGCTGGCCACGGTCGGCACCGTGATCTACATCATTGCGCTGTGGATTTCCGGCATCATGCAAGGCCTGATGTGGAGAGACTACGATGCCTTCGGCACCCTGACTTACACCTTTGCTGAGTCCGTCGCCGCAATGCACCCCTACTACGTCATGCGTGTAGTCGGTGGTTTCCTCTACATGCTGGGCGGCGTCGTGATGCTGTACAACGTGGTGATGACCATCCGTCAGGCGAGCGCCTATCCGTCCACCAGTGCCGAACCGGCTCGCGCTTAAGGGAGATTAATCATGGCTGACAAAATCTATTCAACCAAGTTGCAGGACAAGCTGGAGCGCAATATCTGGGCGCTGATCCTGATGTCCGCATTCGTCCTCTCCATCGGTGGTATCGTGGAAATCGTGCCACTGTTCTATCTGAAGAGCACGATGGAACATAACGAGCGCCCCGAGATCATGTGGGATCGCAAGGAAGGTCAGAGCCTGGACGACTGGAAGGCGGGTGATGGCATCCGTCCCTACCGCGCACTGGAGCTGGCAGGTCGTGACATCTATATCCGTGAAGGTTGCTATCTCTGCCACTCACAGATGATCCGCCCGTTCCGTGATGAGAAAGAGCGCTATGGCCACTACTCACTGGCGTCAGAGTCCATCTACGACCACCCCTTCCAGTGGGGTTCCAAGCGTACCGGGCCTGACCTGGCCCGCGTCGGCGGCAAGTACTCCGACGAGTGGCATGTCAGGCACATGATCGCCCCACGCTCCGTGGTACCTGAGTCGGTGATGCCGAACTACCCCTGGCTGGTCACTGCCATGGTCGATGGCGACACCATCACGACCAATATGAAAGGCATGAGGACCATCGGCGTACCCTATACCGATGCCGACATCGCCGCTGCAGCTGCGGCCGTTAACGGCAAGAGCGAAATGGACGCCATCGTCGCCTATATGCAGGTACTTGGCACCATGGCCAAGCTCGACTATGGGGTGAACTATCGTGACTAGTCTGCAAGAGTACTTTCACACCGACTGGGCGGCACTGACCTCGAATGACTGGGTCGGCCTGATCATGACCGTTGTCGTCTTTTTCTTGATGATTGCCATCTATGTGTACGCCTTGCACCCGTCCAACCGGGAAAAACTGGAAGCACAGCGTTTCATTCCACTGGACGAAGATCGCCTTGATACGGAGGGCAGGAAATGAGTGATAAAAAAACCAATCAGGTCGGCGATACCGGCCACGTCTGGGATGACAACCTGCGGGAGCTGCTCAACGAACCGCCACGTTGGTGGATGATCAGCTTTTATGCCAGTATCGCCTGGGTACTTGTGTACTTCCTGCTCTACCCTTCGATCCCCCTGATCGACAGCCACACCAAGGGGATCATGGGCTGGACGGCGATCAATGAGTACAAGGAAGACCTGAGCAAGATCGAGCAGGTGCGTGCGCCCTGGGAGAACAAGCTCAAGGGCATGTCCGCGGCCGCGATCCTCGCCGACAGTGACCTGACCAACTACACCATCAGCTCTGCCAAGGTGTTGTTTGGTGACCGCTGCGCAGCCTGCCACGGTGCCGGTGGCGCCGGCAACCCGGGCTTTCCGGTGCTGGCCGACGATGACTGGCTGTTCGGCGGTAGCGTGGAATCCATCCAGGAATCCATCACCGCCGGCCGTCAGGGCATGATGCCCGGCTACGCGAGTCAGATCTCCACCACGGAGGTCGATGAGCTGGCCAACTTCGTCATGGCGCTGAGCCAGGGCAATGGCGACAGCCAGCCCGCTGGCAAGGCCCTGTTCGACAGCTCAGGTTGCAGCGGTTGCCACGGCGCCGACGGCGCAGGCATGCACATGATGGGCTCGGCCAATCTGACCGATGGTATCTGGCGCTTTAGTTCGCAGGATCAGTTGGAAAGTGTCAAATACACCATCGCCAATGGCGTCAACACCGGTGAAGACACGGCGCGCAACGCCGTAATGCCCAGCTTCGAAAATCAGCTGAGCGCAGGTGATATCACCAAGCTTGCCGTCTTTGTACATCAACTGGGTGGTGGCCAATAGGTCAATCCCAACCGCCATACGGGTGCTGCGCAGCAATCATTGCTGCGCAGCATTTCCTTCACGAAACGCTACAAGAGGAACTATCATGGACGCAGTAGCCCTTGGCTCCATTGCCGCTGTGGTTGTCACCATCATCATTTTTGTCGTCCTGAGTTTTCGACTGAAACGCTTGATGGACAGCACGCACTCCGAAGAAGACAAAGACTAAAATCCGGATATAAAGGACATTTCTAATGGTTCAGCGCAATTCCGCGCTGAACCATTAAAAGCGCCCTCAGGCAGATCGTTGAAAAAAGCAGAATACCCTTTTTGACGACCGGCTAAGACGTACCGCATTCTGCCGTTTTCCCGAGACAGTTTCGCGGCATCCACTGGTCACACAGAAATCACCGAACCCGGTGAACCGGAAGCCCGCATGAGTACCCCCAAAGACGACCTGCCAGACACCCACATCGATGCGCTTTATCATGAAGTGCCGATCAATACCGGTGGCGAAACCATTCACGCCAAACGTGCCCCGGGGCCGTTTCGTACCCTCAAGTGGTACGGCGCCTCGATCTGGCTGATCCTCTTTCTCGGCCCCTACCTGCGCTGGGATGGTAAACAGGCGGTGATGTTCGACATCCCCGGTCGCCAGTTTCACATCTTCGACATCACCATCCTGCCGCAGGATGTGTGGATGCTGGCCCTGGTATTGCTGTTCTTTGCCTTGCTGCTGGCCGCCGTCACCTCCATTGCCGGTCGGGTATTCTGCGGCTACTTCTGTTTTCAGACTGCGTGGACCGATGTCTTCACCTGGCTGGATGAAAAATTCGAAGGCTCGCCCCTGCAACGCCGCAAACTCGATCAGGCCCCCTGGACCTTCAAAAAAATCCGCATCAAGGTCATCAAACACGCCATCTGGATTCTTATCGGCCTGCTCACCGGCATCAGCTTTACCCTCTGGTTCGGTGATGCGCCGACAATGTGGAAGGAATACCTGACCCTGCAAGCGCCGCTATTCGCCTGGGTCACTGTCGGCACCTTTACCTTTTTCACCTACGTCTTCGCCGGCTTCATGCGCGAACAGGTCTGTTTCTGGCTGTGTCCCTATGCCCGCTTACAGGGCATCATGTATGACTGCGAGACCATCCTGCCGACCTACGACGAGGGCCGCGGCGAACCTCGCGGCAAACTGAAAAAGAACGTCGACGCAAACAACCAGAAACTCGGCGACTGCATCGAGTGCAAGCAGTGCGTCGTCGTCTGTCCCACTGGCATCGACATCCGCGATGGCCAGCAGGAAGGCTGCATCACCTGCGGCCTGTGCATCGACGCCTGCGATGTCATCATGGACAAGATCAAGCGCCCTCGCGGCCTGATTCGCTATGCCTCGCTGGATGAAATGGAAGGCAGACCCCAGCCGACAATATTCAAACGGCCCCGGGTGCTGATGTACTTAGGCATCATCCTGTTCTCCATCGCCGGCATCATCTATGGCCTGAACACCCTGGGCGCACTGGAACTCAAGGTACTGCATGAACGTCAACCGCTGTTTGTCCTGCAGAGCGACGGCAGCATCCAGAACAAGTACGTCTTAAAGATTCTCAACAAGACCGATGCCGTCATGCAGGTCAATGTCAGCGCCACGGGGCACCCTGAGCTCAAACTGGTCGGTGCCGAGGAGCCCCTCGACCTACCCAACGGCCGGGTTTCACCGCACACCGTGTATGTGCGCATTCCGAATGCTAAACTGACGCAAGACACCCTACCGATCTATTTCCATGTGCAGGACATCACGACACCAGAACATACCGTAGAATACAAGAGCATGTTCTTCAGCCCGAAAAAATAGGCAAGACAGGAGCGAACCGTATGGCAATCTCAAACACCTTTTCCACTCTCCGCAAGCGCTATTCGCAAGACAATCCAGAGGCGATGCGCAATCCCTGGATTCTTGGCGGGCTGGGGCTTGTCGCGACGTTCCTCACGGTCAATGCCGTGTTCATCTACTTTGCCATTACCACCAGTCCGGGACTGGTCACGGAAGATTATTACGACCGGGGCCGCGACTACGAAGAAAACGTACTGAAAATCATGGCCGCGCAGGAGGCACTGAATTGGGAAACCAAACTGGCGATCCCCGCAAAAATCACCACGCAACAGCCGGACACTTACCGCTTCAGTGCCGTCGACTCACGCGGTATTCCCATCATGGATGCTGATGTCTCCGTAGTCGCCTACCGTCCCTCCGATGCCGATGCCGATTTCAAGGTGGTTCTGGATCAGGCCGCCCCCGGGCAGTATCAAGCACTCATTGCCTTTCCCCTGCCCGGCATTTGGGATCTGAATATCACCGTCAACGATGGCGAGAATACCTTTACCATGAGCCATCGTGTTTCTGCCCAGTTGCCGTAAGTGTGTGATAACACAGCAAGCATCCCGCCAACTGAGGCCGGTGGTTTTAACCTTTAATCGAGGTTAATCAAACAAGGAATGCTCAATGCCAAACATACCAAACATAATTATTGTTGAATTTTCTCCTGCTACAAACAAAAGTGTTGATCAAAAAAATATTGAGGCGTTGAGGTAGGGTGGGCACGTTTTGTGTGCCCACGCGGTTTATACACATTCCCCGTGGGCATGGAAAGCCTGCCCACCCTACCAGGCTTGGTGATGTATCCAGGATACAGTGGCTGCAAGAAAACCAATACGACTCTGTAGAAATAGAGTTCACCTTGAGTAAGTACACGAAAGAAGCAATGACGAACAATAGCTCCCTTGTAAATGTCCAATCAAAAGTATTGGTAAAGTTAACGCCAACCCGTCATATAGAAATCGCCAGGCAACGATAAGCGCTCACTGCAAACAATCACTTTCACTGTCCACCCCTTCACATTTAATGCTGGAGAATAAAACATGCAGTGGAAATACAGCCAATCAACGGGGGAGATTAGATTCAACACTGCCAAGATAGCTACGGGATATGCTGGACGTGGTCACGCTAAAAATCAACCCGCAATGGAACACTTAAGAAG
>JALTPW010000146.1 GCA_026999335.1 Chromatiales bacterium | reverse complement strand
TGATAGGATTGTCCTTGTGCACATACACGGCCAGGGCATCGATGGCAACGGGAATGGCCGTCGGCTTGTAACCATAGCGGTTTTCAAAGGCCTGAATTTCCTTGCTTTTCATCTTGCGGCTCATGGGACCGATCGTGGACGTGCCTTCGGTCAGCGCGGGTGGCGCCGTCGAGGAACCGGCCGCCTGAATCTGAATATTGATGTTAGGATATTGGCGCTTGAATTCCTCGGCCCACAGCGTCATGAGGTTGGCGAGGGTGTCTGAACCCACGCTGGACAGGTTGCCGGACACACCGCTGGCGGGCTGATAATCATGCAGGTTCGGGTCGACCTGCTGGGCGGCGATGGCACCACCTGCGAAGGTCAGTCCAGCCAGCAGGGCTGGCGCCAGTATCTTGGGATTGAACATGACAAATCTCCGTTATTGATCAGGTTTGAATATCGGCTAAATCAGTGCGGAAAAGTATGCGCTGTCAATGTGACAGTAATATGAAAGCATGCGCACGCTACGAGCAAGGGTAGTGTGCACCGTGCGCACAAATCGGGACGGCCTATTTACTCTGTGCGCTGAATCGCCAAATCGACCGGAAACACGCAGCGAAACAGGCTCCCCTCCCCCACCCGGGACTCGATTTTCAGCCGGCCGGCATGGCGCTCAAGGCCGTGCTTGACGATGGCCAACCCCAGCCCGGTGCCACCGTATTCCCGCGAGCGGCCGGGGTCGATACGATAAAAACGCTCGGTCAGACGCGGAATATGCTGCGCGCTGATGCCAATACCGGAATCCCGCACATCCAGGTACAGGGCGTCGCCCTTTTTATACCAGTGAATATGGATGGTACCGCCCGGTGGCGTATATTGAACGGCATTGAAGACAAGGTTTGCAAACACACCGTAGAGGGTCTTTTCCCCGCCACGCAACCACAGTGAGCGGTCGACATCCAGGGTAATCTCATGGCCGGCCTCGCCACTCAGGGCGACGGCCTCTTCGTGAATCGTCGCCAGAATGACCGGCACGGCAACGGCATCGTGCAATGGCGGGGCATTATTGGCTTCCAGGCGAGACAGTGTCAGCAGATCTTCAACGATACGAATCATACGCCGTGACTGCCCCTGCATCTGCTCGATACTCTTGCCCCAATGTTGCGAACATGCGTCACCGGCATCGGCCATGTTTTCCAGATAACCGGCGATCACCGTCAGCGGCGTACGCAATTCATGCGACACATTGGCAATGAAGTCCTGCCGTACCCGCTCCAGGTGTTTCATGTGCGTGATATCACGCACCACCAGCAAACGCCGCCGATTACCATAAGGCACGATGCGAATAGACAGTGTGTGCCGATTGCTCATGGGCGATGGCAGCTCCAGCGTTTTGCTGTAATCACCCCGGCTAAGAAAATGACCGAAACGGGGATAACGAATGAGATTGTCGATGCGCTGGCCGACATCCTGCTTGGAATGCAGGCCGAGATAGCTCTCCGCGGCCTTGTTGAGCCATTCGATCTGATCACCTTCGCCCAGTACCACGATGGCATCCGGCATTGCCGAGGTAAATTCATTGAAACGTGTCAGCATACGTGCCAGCTTGCGTTTTCGCTTGCGATTACGTTGCTGCAACTGATAGATATCGTAAAACACCTCGCCCCAGATGCCGCGGGCTGCGGGGGGAT
>JALTPW010000145.1 GCA_026999335.1 Chromatiales bacterium | reverse complement strand
CGCCGAACAGCCAGCCGAACAGCCCCTCGATCAACCCCATGCTTTCACCCTTTCCGCAAACTCGGCCTCGGTCATCCGGTACCGGGGCCGCATGAACTCTTCCGCCCGCCGGATCCAGCCGCCCTTGGTGCCGGCACGGGTACGGGCGAACTTGCGCAAGGCGGGCTTTCGGTCGGCGAGGCGGAAGTAATAGTTGCGCCGGGCGATGGCGTAGGCATCGACCAGGTATTGCCCGGCCTTCTCGAAGGCGCGCCTTGCGGCTTCTGCCGTCTCAGGCCCGATCAGCCCGTCCACCGTCACCGGCTCGTCGAACTCGGCCAGCAGACGCTGCAGGATGCGCACGGCATTACCGCCGGCATTCACCTGCATGTCGAATACCGAGGGCTGGAGTGGTTCGGGCAGCAGATCGATGCGAGGGGCATGGAAATACCGCTCCCGGAAGATCCGCTCGGCATCAGCCCGGGTCAGGGCCTTCACGGAAAACGTATATTTGCAAATGGCGCCAAACGGGGCGGTGAAAACAGTAATTGCCTGCAGTGTTATAGGCACGGTCGCCTTTCCAGGCTGCAATCAGTATTCAAGAACTCCCTCCGGCGTGGATATACAGTTTCACTACCGCCTTAAATACCTGCCGATCTGGCAGAAAATGCAAACCAATATTCACAGTTTCGTCGAATGCGCAATTGATGAAGCAAACAAAGAAAGGCAATAAAAAATGGCTGGGGCTGTCCTAGATAACCAACTTTGAGGTTATCATGGGACGTATGAGAAAGAGCCGTTTAAGCAAGCATAAGCAATCCCGCCTGATCGAGCATTTTGTGGCCGGAACCACCGCGCGAACGGCGGCCAGCCTTTGTGGCGTGCACCGCAACACCGCCGCCTATTATTTCCTTCGCCTGCGCGAGATCATCGCCCGTGAGCTGGAGGCCGAGAGCGAGGCCATGTTTGGCGGAGAGATCGAAGTGGACGAGAGTTACTTCGGCGGTCGCAGAAAAGGTAAACGTGGCCGTGGGGCGGCAGGGAAAATCCCGGTATTTGGTATACTTAAGCGGGGCGGAAAAGTTTACACCAAGATCATTCCCGACGCCAGATCAGCCACGCTGATGCCGATCATCGAGCGCAAGGTGGTGCCCGACAGCATCGTCTATACGGACTGCTGGAGGGGCTACAACGTGCTGGATGTGTCGGATTTTCACCACTTGCGCATCAACCATTCTCAGCTCTTTGCCGACCGGCAAAATCACATCAATGGCATCGAGAATTTCTGGAACCAGGCAAAGCGGCACATGCGTAAATTCAATGGTGTCCCGAAAGACCATTTCGGGCTATTCTTGAAGGAGTGTGAATGGAGATTCAACAACAGTGACCCATCAGCGCAGTTATCACAGCTAAGACAATGGGTTAGGACGTATCTAAACTAGTTATCTAGGACAGCCCCCTGTCAAGAAAACGGACGTTTGATGGGCGCGATACCTGTTCGTACGTGTTTGTCGACACTTTCCCCATATGATAGAAAGCAAGGAATTCCTTACTATCCTTAGAGGATCGGGGGGGTAAACTGGAGATTGGGGAGAAGTGTTGTGAGTGGCCGTTATTGGAAACTGGGTAAATCTGTCAGGGTAAAGCGGGCACTGTTGGCGCTTGCCGTCGTTGTCGCCGCTTTTGCTGGACTGA
>JALTPW010000144.1 GCA_026999335.1 Chromatiales bacterium | reverse complement strand
TGTGGCAGCCAGCAGTAGTATAATACTTAACAACACGGAGAGGGCTGTGGTCAGCTTCAGTCTGAACATCATGGCATTATCAAATCGCTTACCAGGAAGAAATATGAAGAAAAGATTAAGGTCAGATTAAAAATAATGATTTTTTTACTGATCAGGCACCTGCCGGGCTTAATAAATCATTGTCGCGAAGAAGAGTATTTTTAGAGTGCTGCATTTTGGTAGCCACCGCCCTCGACCGACATGATCCGTGGAATTACACCTTAACACGGAATCCTCAGAATAATCACAGGGCTGGTTTTTAGCAATGAATTTATCGATCCGTATCCGGGGTTCCAGTCTGCAAGACTAATCCACCAGTTTTAGCGAATGGTTGTTGAATAGGTTTCCATGAAATTCGTCACGCTATCAAAAAACAATAAATTTTAATTGACTGGGGTCTTCTGTCAATAAGAAAAAACTGGCCATATGATGATTGATAAGTGGTTATTTCCAGTTAGTGAATGACATACCACACCTGCGGAAAGTAAGATGGCTGACTACAATCTGTATCTTCCGCATCAATATTTTCAGATTTTCCTGGAATTTTTCTTGTCTCTTTGAGAATGACATATTTGTCATTACAGCCATGCCGGTTGGCCACAAAACGCTTGTTACAGGCTTCTTGTCAAACATCGTTAGGAACGCGCACGTAATAACTTCCCGGTCTTGCATCCCATCTTCGCCCGTTCTCCAATCACAAAAGCTCAAAATAAAACACTATTCCTGCGCTTTTGTTCAAGGCGTCCTCGGCAGCTTTGACTCCGCAAGGAATATGTCTTCAGTTATCCGCCATCACCGATAGCACCCGCCTCGCAAGCAAAGTGAGTGTATTGGGTACGCGATACCTTCATATTATTTGCTTTGCGGAAGCAATATTCTGTGCAAATTTTCAAAATATCCAAAATTTGGTACGGATACCGACTGTCCACCGCCCGATGAAAGCCAGCGAAAGAAAAAACGAGGCAGACGATCAAGAACCGGAAATCTGCTGCGCGATTACAGGGTTTTGAGTAAGAAGAAAAAAATGATATTTTTTCATACCGTATCGTTGATAACAGATCCCATTTCAATGTGCTTCCCGCAAATACGCGATGTAGCAAAAAACCGTAAAATTTCAGCTTCTTCGCTATTTTCATCAAAATCCAACCTACGTCACACTTGGGACTACGCAAAAATCAAGGATTTGGCTATAATTGGCAGGAAAGGGCGCTATCGTAGAGGAGGATTTCATGACCTCAGTCAATATGCCGCGCGACGATGCGGCCATCAATATCAACACCAAGGCCGTTGCCAAGCGCGACGTCAAACCCACTGAGCCCTACCCAGCCACACCGCCAGTGAAAAAGCACGCAGAGGGGCATGTGGCTGTACCACCCGTACAGTCCCGGCAACAGCGCCGCCAGGATGACCGACGGCAGAAAGACGAGCCGGTTCTGCTGGATACCCGTTCGGGTCGTGATCGCCGCAAGCGTGGTGAGCAGGATGGCGATGACGGTGCCCCGGCCAGTCACATCGATGTTCATATTTAGTCGGCTGTCAGAGAATTCTTGATTGATCTTCCGTCATCCCGGCGCAGGCCGGGATCCAGTACTTTGAACTCCCTGGATTCCGACCTACAGCGGAATGTCGAATGAATCAGGCCTTCCCGAGTACACGTTCCAGCTAACCTGACACCCGCTCCAGCATTGCCCGCACCTCCACGCCCATCCACAACCCCTCCTCCGTTAGCAGCGAGTCGAAATCGCTCAACCCGGGTTCACTCAAAGCGGCCCTCAAGGCGGCGCAGACGCGTTTCGAGATCATCGATTTTATCGAGCAGGTCGAGAATCATGGCAATGCCGGCAAAGTTGACCTCCAGATCCCGCCGCAAACGCAATGCGGTACGCGCCCGGCGCAGGGCGTCGCCTTGGAATCGCCACGGCGCCAGATGCACATCCACGGGCTCGAGCAGGCCCTCCTGCACCATTTCCACCAGCACCATGCGCTCCACGCCACAGGCGCGGCCCAGGTCTTCCAGCGACAGCTCGGTGTTTTCGTCCAGCAACACGCCTGCCAGTATGCTCAACTGTGTGCTCATTGTGCTCAAACCTCCAGTGCGGCACGGGGATTCAGGGGCATCTGCTCCGCCATCTTGCGGTACAGGGCTTCGTCTTCCGCCGTGCGCGGTTCGGGTGCGACGACCTCCAGCACCACATACTGATCACCGCTGGGCTGGCCCGGCAGGCCACGTTTCCGCAGGCGCAGTTTCTGGCCCGATTTCGCCCCACGCGAGATCTTCAGATCCACCTTGCCGCCCAGGGTCGGTACCTTGACTGTGGCGCCCAGTGCCGCCTCCCAGGGGGTGATGGGCAGATCCAGCGACACGTCACGACCGTCCACCCGATACAGCCGGTGTGGCTGGAAGGCCACTTCGATGTATAGATCTCCCGCTGCCTGGCCGGCACCACCTGACGAACCCTGCCCGGCCAGACGGATCACCTGTCCTTCACGGATGCCCTTGGGAATGGTGACATTGAGGGTGCGTTGACGGGTCTGCACGTGGCCGTCCGGGGTTCGGGTGGGCACTTGCAGGGTAATGGTGCGGGTTGCGCCCTGGTAGGAATCCTCCAGTGAAATCAGGATCTTGGCATGGTGGTCTTGACCCGGCCCCTGATAAAAACCCGGGCCAGCACTGCGTTGCCGACCACCGCCGCCGAACAGACTCTCGAAAAAATCGCTGAACTGCCCGGCACCAGCGGTACCTTCGAAACCACCACTGAACTCGAAACCGGCGCCCCAGTCCGGTGGCGGGGTGAAGTCCTCACCCGGGTGCACACCGCTGCCCAGCTGATCGTAGGCCACGCGTTTTTCCGGGTCTTTCAATACGGCATAGGCCTCACCTACCTCCTTGAAACGGTTTTCGGCATCGGCCTCTTTACTGACATCCGGGTGATATTTGCGCGCCAGCTTGCGATAGGCACGTTTTATTTCACCTTCCGAGGCATCCTTCGATACGCCCAGGATCTCGTAGTAATCCTTGAATTTCATGCCTTGCTGACTCCACAGAATATTTCTAGTTTGTAGCATGTAGCCGGCAGACGGTGAATTCAACCTGAATCCGTGGCTTCAGGTTCAAGGAAAGTGATGCATTCACAACGCTGTCACATTTGGGCCGAAAACCCCACGGCCTGCTACACTTGCCGCGTTCAATCATCACGACTTCCGGGAGAAACACAATGTCTGGACACGTATACAAAATGATAGAGTTGGTGGGATCATCCCCCAACAGCACCGATGACGCTATTCGTAACGCCATCGCCCGCGCCAGCAAGACCCTGCGCAACCTGGACTGGTTTGAGGTGCTGGAGACCCGTGGCCAATTGGTCGATGGCAAAATCGCGCATTTTCAGGTCACCCTCAAGGTCGGTATTCGCCTCGAAAACTAAGCCGGACTTGACAGGATATATCGCCAACCCGTATTTGTAATAATAGCGGGCACTAGGATCATACCCCGTACACAACCAATAACTAACTGAAAGAATAGATATTTATGGGAAAATCACTGGTCATCGTCGAGTCACCCGCTAAGGCCAAGACGATCAACAAATACCTCGGCAAGGACTTTATCGTGAAGTCCAGCATCGGCCATATCCGCGATCTTCCCACCAGTGGCAGCAGTTCGGCAAAATCGGCAATGGATCCCAAGGCACGCGCCAAGTTGGCCGCCGAGGCACGTAAACTACCCCCGGAGGAGCGCGAGCGTCGCAAGCGTGAACGCGCCAGCAAGGCACTGGTACAGCGCATGGGCATCGACCCGGAACAGGGTTGGAAGGCGCACTACGAAACCATGCCCGGCAAGGAAAAGGTGGTCGCCGAGCTGCAAAAGCTGGCCAAGTCCGCCGATGCCATCTATCTCGCGACTGACTTGGATCGCGAAGGGGAGGCCATTGCCTGGCACCTGACCCAGGCCATCGGCGGCGACCCCGCCCGTTACAAGCGCGTGGTATTCAACGAGATCACCAAAAATGCCATCCAGGAGGCCTTCAGCCGACCCACAGGGCTGAATACCGACCAAGTCAATGCCCAGCAGGCGCGGCGCTTCCTCGACCGCGTGGTGGGCTATATGTTGTCGCCGTTGCTGTGGAAAAAGCTTGCCCGGGGACTCTCCGCCGGCCGTGTGCAGTCCGTGGCCGTGCGCCTGGTGGTAGAGCGTGAGCGCGAGATCCACGCCTTCACCCCGGAAGAATACTGGGAGGTCTTCGCCGACCTGCACAGCGACGCCAGCGAGCCCCTACGCATGCAGGTGGTCAAGCAAAACGGCAAGACCTTCCGTCCGCCCAACAAGGGCCTGACGGATGCCGCGCTGGCGATTCTCGAGCATGCCGACTACACCATCACCAAGCGTGAGACCAAGCCCACCTCGAGCCGTCCGCGCGCGCCCTTTATCACCTCCACCCTGCAGCAAGCCGCCAGTACACGCCTCAGTTTCGGCGTGAAAAAGACCATGATGATGGCGCAGCGGCTCTACGAGGCCGGCCATATCACCTACATGCGTACCGACTCCACCAACCTCAGTAATGAGGCGGTATCGGCGGTGCGCGATTACATCGGCAAAAAATACGGTAAGCAGTACCTGCCCGAAAAGCCTGTCAACTACAGCTCGCGCGAGGGTGCGCAGGAGGCCCACGAGGCCATCCGCCCCTCCAATGTGCACACCATGGTCTCCGACCTCAAGGACATGGAGCGCGACGCGCAGCGACTGTACGAACTCATCTGGCGCCAGTTCGTCGCCTGCCAGATGCCACCGGCCAAATTCGACGTCACCACCCTGACCATCGAGACCGCCGGCTTCGAGCTGCGCGCCAAGGGTCGTACCCTACGCTTCGACGGCTGGACGCGGGTCATGCCCCTGCAACAGAAGAGCAGCGACGACACTCTGCTGCCGGACGTCGACAAGGGCGCGCAGCTGGCACTGGACAAGCTTGATCCCTCGCAGCACTTCACCAAGCCTCCGCCGCGCTACAGCGAGGCCTCGCTGGTGAAGGAGCTGGAAAAACGCGGTATCGGTCGCCCATCCACCTACGCCTCGATCATCTCCACCATCCAGGATCGCGGCTATGTAACGGTGAAAAGCCGTCGCTTCTACGCGGAAAAAATCGGCGAAATCGTCACCGACCGGCTGGTGGAAAATTTCGACGACCTGCTCGACTACGGCTTCACCGCCAGCATGGAGGAAAAACTCGACGCCATCGCCGCCGGCAAGAGTGAATGGCGCGAGGTACTGGACAGCTTCTACGAGGAATTCCGCGCCCGCCTGGACAAGGCGGAAAACGATGCCGGTGGCATGCGCGGCAACGACCCTATTCCTACCGACATCGACTGCCCCAGCTGTGGCCGCAAGATGCAGATCCGCGCCGGCTCCACCGGCGTATTCCTCGGCTGCTCCGGCTACAACCTGCCACCTAAGGAGCGCTGCAAGACCACCATGAACCTGGTTCCCGGCGAAGAGGTCGTGGATGCCGATGCCGACGAGGAAAGCGAAGCCCGCGCCCTGCGCGAAAAACGCCGCTGCGCCAAGTGTGGCACCGCCATGGAC
>JALTPW010000143.1 GCA_026999335.1 Chromatiales bacterium | reverse complement strand
TCTGTGACTAAGGAGCACAGTGAGAAGGTGCAGATCAAGGCGGCAAAACGCTGTAATGGGGGTTCCATGTCGAGTTTTGCCAACGCAGAAATGCGCCTTCTCACGAAGCGAACAGTGACATAACTTTCCGCATGAACCACTAGGCACTGCCCACCATTTTCGTGAACACTGGAAGCCTGCATCGGTGGGCAATGTCTGCGGCTGCGCCTTCGATGAATATTGTTTCGCTCCCCAAAGACCTACTTTCGACAGGATTAAAACAAACAGCGGCTTCTGTTGCCGGGCACGGGATACCCTCCCGGCGGACTGTCTCAGGTGTCTTCCTTTTTCCTGCCCGCCATGGCTTCCTTGACCATCTTTTGCAGATCACCCTGCTGATACAACTCCAGGGTAATGTCACAACCGCCAATCAACTCGCCATTGATGTACAGCTGAGGGAAAGTGGGCCAGTCAGCAAAGCGCGGCAGGTTCTCGAAGACTTCCGGATCCGACAGCACATTCACATAGGCAAATTCTTCGCCACAGGCACCCAGGGCTTCGGCGGTACGGGAGGAAAATCCACACTGCGGCAATTGCGGTGTGCCCTTCATGTAAAGCACGACAGGGTGGCTCTCGACCTGTTCTTTGATGCGTTCCAATACGTCCATCTTGCTCAGCCTCTCTTCAATAATTCAATTCAGTTTGCTACATGGGGTCTCCGTGCAGCGTTTTAAAGGAGATTCATAAGTCTACCCGATTATTTCCGAGCAATGAAGTCAGGATTAATCCGGTAAGCTATTCCGGTGCTGTATCCACATTACGCTGCAACCACAGCTCCAGCAGAGCCAGATGCCATAGCTTGCTGCCCTGCAGTTTGGTGAAATATTGATCCGGCGCCGCCAGCAGCTTTTCCACGTAGTAACGCTCGAACACTCCGCGCCGGCGGCAAGCTCCAGAGTCGAGGATATCACGCATGAATTCAAGAAAGTCACCGCGCACGTATTTCAGCGCCGGCATGGGAAAATAGCCCTTGGGCCGATCAATGACCGAGTCCGGAATCAGTCCGCGGGCGATGCGCTTAAGCACATGCTTGCCGCCGGACATGAGCTTCAGCTCCGGCGGCATGCGCATGGCCAATTCCACCAGTTCGTGATCGAGGAAAGGCACACGCGCCTCCAGACCCCAGGCCATGGTCATGTTGTCGACACGCTTGACCGGATCATCGACAATCAGGGTGGTAACGTCGAAGCGCAGCACGCGATCAATAAAGGTGTCGGCACCCGCCTCGGCCAGACGCTCGCGCACCAGCCGGGAGGTCGGATCGCTGCCACGGTAAGGCTCGGTAACGGTCTCGAGGAACTCGCTGTGCGGGCGGTCGAAATAGTGTCGCGCAAAGCGCTCGAGGTTGGAGCCCTGGTCAGCATCCATCTGCGGATACCAAAAATAACCACCGAACAGCTCATCCGCACCCTGACCGCTCTGCACCACTTTCACGTCCTGCGAAACACGCTCGGCGAGCAGATAAAAGGCCACTGCATCCTGCCCGACCATGGGTTCAGCCATATTGTCGATGGCATTCGGCAGATTCGGCAACACCTCACTGTTTGGGATATGGTACTTGGTGTGGCACGTGCCAAAATGCTCCACTACCGCATCGGAATACACGAACTCACTACCGGCCTCATCGGCCACGTCCTCGAAACCGATGGAGAAGGTGCGCAGATCCTCCACCCCTGCCTCGGCCAGCAAGCCCACCAGCAGACTGGAGTCCAGGCCACCCGAGAGCAACACGCCCACCGGCACATCGGCCACCGTCAGGCGGCGCTCCACAGCCTTGCGCAGGGCATCGTGAATCAGCTGAACCCACGCCTGTTCGGACTTCGGTTCGGCGGGGCGAGTGGCGTTCAGACACCAATATTGCCGGGGCTGTATCTGCCCATCGGAGGTAATGGTAAGCGTGTGGCCGGGGGCCAGCTTGCGCACACCTTTGAGAATAGTATGCGGCGCGGGGATCACCGCATGCAGGGTGAGCTGGTGGTGCAGGCCCACCGGGTCGATGGTCTTATCCACCCCGCCGGCAGCCAACAACGCCTGCGTATTGGAGGCAAAACGAAAGCCGCTCTCCACCTGTGAATAATAGAAGGGCTTGATGCCCAGGCGGTCGCGCGCCGTGAACAGACACCGCCGGGCTTGATCCCAGATGGCGAAGGCGAACATGCCGTGCAGCTCCTCGACACAGCGTTCGCCCCAGTGATGGTAGGCCTTAAGAATCACCTCGGTATCGCCGTCGGAGAAGAAGCGGTAGCCCACCGCCTGCAGCTCCGCCCGCAGGGCCTTGTAGTTGTAGATGGCGCCGTTGAACACCAGCGACAGACCCAGCTCTTCATCGACCATGGGCTGGTGCGAACGCGCGGAGAGATCGATCACCGACAGCCGCCGATGGCCCAGCCCCAACGGCCCACTAAAGTGCATGCCCTCGTCATCCGGGCCGCGCCGGGCCAGTTTCCCGTTCATGGTCGCGATAGTCACCGCCTCGGAGGGCTGGCCATCGAAACGCAATTCACCACAAATGCCGCACATATCGCCATCCAGAATAATGAATGCGGCATTCTACCCGAAACAACTCCCGGCGGCAGGCAGCAACTCCCTTCTTCCTTTCAAGGGGAATAAGGTTAGGATGAGGGGTACGTTACGCAGCAACATACCCAGCTAGATTCCACTCTCTGACCAAGACAACACAGCCAAGCGCCATGCAACACGCCATCCTGCTCACCCTGCTGTTCACCACCTTCACGACACGGGCCGATTCCATTGCGCCCGAAACATTCTTCAACAGCGTCATCGCCCGCATGCAGACCACAACTAGCCAGCTACGCGACACCACCTACACCTTCCACAAACAGGAATACGCCGACGGCCACCAGCAGCCCATCGAGCACATCACGGTCAAGTACCGCGCGCCTAATGACATCTATATGAAGTGGCAGGAACCTACCCATCGCGGCCGCGAACTGCTGTTCCGCTCCGGCTGGAACGACGACCAACTGCGTATCAGCCCCGGGCGCTGGCTGCCGACCCTAAACCTCGATCCGCACGGCCGCCTCGCCATGCGCGGCAATCGCCACAGTATCTACCAGCTACCTTTTCCCGCCATCGTCGCCAACTTCGCAGACTCGGCGGCGCTGATCAGGGCCAATCCCGCATTGCAGGCACATATCACCGATCTTGGTGAACAACGGCATTTCGGCGAAATCGGCCACTGTTATCAATTGCGTCTGCCGAAAGACAGGGAGCCGGGACTGTATGCCGCTGAGGTCATGCTCTGTGTCAGCCTGCGCACCGGATTACCACTGCGCATCCGTTCGTGGGACGGGGTGGAGGAGCGTTTGCAACAGGTGGAGGATTACGGTTACGAAGACGTGCAGGTAAATGTGGGGCTGAGTGATCGGGACTTCAATCCAGACAATCCAGATTACAACTTCTGATTCACGCCCCAGATCTCTGTGTAGGGCACAGCCCACCAGGCATGAGGCAGAAAACGCTACGGTGGTCGATGTCCATCACTCTACGAACCCCAACCGCCCCCCCCCGGCGTCTCCACTGCCAGGCGCTCACCGGCCGGTGCCTCATAACTGACCTTTGGTGGCAATATCTCACCGTTGCGCAGGTTGCACCCCACTACTCCATCGCCACCGCCCTGTAGTCCCCACGGAGCATGACGGCGACGCTCGGTGAGCAGAGTCACAATGGTCGGGGCAAGGAATTCAAATTCGCGGATCAGGCCGTCGCCGCCGGAGTGCCGGCCCGCGCCACCGGAGCCGTCACGCAGGGCATAGCGGCAAATACGCAGCGGGTAGTGGCTCTCCAGCACCTCAATGGGTGTATTGAGGGTGTTGGTCATATGGGTCTGTACGGCACTGAGACCGGGGCCGCGCGGGCCGGCGCCCATACCGCCACCGATGGTTTCGTAATAATCCCACTCACTGCCGGCGACACGGGAACCCATGGCGAGATTGTTCATACTGCCATGACTGGCGGCGGCAATGCTGTCGGGCAGGGCCTGAGCCAGCGCACCCAGCACCGCGTCGACAACACGGGTGCTGGTTTCGACATTGCCGGCGGCCACCGCAGCGGGGCGACGGGCATTGAGCAGGCAGCCCTCGGGGGCAAGGATCTCGATACTGCGGAAGCTGCCGCTGGCAGCAGGGGTGTGGGCCGGCATCAGACAGCGAAAGGCGTAATACACGCCGGCAGCAGCCACCGACAGCGGGCAATTGATGTTTCCAGCAGTCTGCGCCGCAGTGCCAGCGAAGTCGACGCGAATATGGTGGCCGCTGACGTGAAGACTCACTTCGATGGGCAGGTCACTATTGCCGCAGCCGTCATCGTCCATCCTGTCGCAAAAATGGTACTCACCATCGGGGATGGCCGACAGGGTGCTCTGTGCCAGACGTTCGGCGTAGTCGTTGAGCTGTTGCAGACCGTCTTGGTACCCCCCCACGTCGTCACCGACCAGCGTTCGCAGTCGCACCAACCCAGTGCGGTTGGCGCTGATCTGCGCAGCGAAGTCGCCACGTGACTGCTGCGGGTGGGTCGTCACCCCGGCAATGTGCCGCAGCATCGCCTCGTCCAGCTCGCCAGCACGTAGCAGGTAGGAGGGTGGAATGATCAGCCCTTCTTCATCGAGGCGCCGCGAAATGGGCATGGAGCCGGGAGTGCTGGCGCCGATATCGGCATGATGGGCGCGGTTGACGATGAAGCCCACCCGCTCGCCTGCCACATGCAGGGGGGCAATCAGGGTGACGTCAGGCAGGTGGGTACCACCGAGGAAGGGATCGTTGAGGATCACCATGTCGCCAGGCGACCAGTCCACCTCGCGCACGATGCCGCGCATGGCATAGGCCATGGAGCCGAGGTGCACGGGGATGTGTGCGGCCTGCGCGCAGAGTTCGCCGTCGGCGTCAAACACGGCGCAGGAATAGTCCAGGCGATCCTTGATGTTGGGCGAAAAGGCGGTACGTTGCAGTACCGCACCCATTTCGTCACACACCGCCTCGATACGGCTGGCGAAGATGCTGAGTTCGATGGCGTTCATGGTCGTGGTCTCTCTAGTCCGGCGGCATTAAGCCCCAAAAAAACACGGTTGCCCAAAGACCTCCGTAGGAGCAGGCCATGCCCGCGATGGTTTTTATGCCGAAACTTCACCCACTTGCAGGAGCGCCTTCAGGCACTCCCACAATGTCATGTGCTCAAGCCAACCATCGCGGGCATGGCCCGCTCCTACCAAACACGCCTTATCATAGGATTTCAGTTGGTTATTGATCGCAAACAGGTTAGAATGAGTCCAGCTCATCGCCAAGTCTGACGCCAACCGCTAGAATGAGTGGTTACCGCGAGCCCTAATTTACCCCCTAACCCGGAAAATTCATAAATTATGCACAGTCTCGCTTGCCTATTGGTTCCACAGGAAATATTTCCTCAGTTGCCCGTAATCACCGATACGGGACGCCTTCGGAAATTTCCCTGTGGAACCAATATCCTGCGCGATCTTTGCGCAAATTTATGAAATTTCCGGGCTAACATCAAACAGATCGACAGGAGAATACCCGATGGCACATGAATTGCCCGCACTGCC
>JALTPW010000142.1 GCA_026999335.1 Chromatiales bacterium | reverse complement strand
CGCGTGCGCGAGGGCACGGGCATTCATGCGGCGCTGGAATCCTGCGGTTATTTCCCGCCCATGACCGTGCATCTTATCGCCAGCGGCGAGTCCAGCGGCAACCTGGAAGAGATGTTGGAGCGCGCCGCCAGCGGACAGGAACGGGAAATGGAAACCCTGATCTCCGGCCTCATGGGCCTGTTTGAACCCATTCTTATTCTCGCCATGGGCGGCATCGTGCTGGTCATCGTGCTGGCGATCCTGTTGCCCATCTTCGATCTCAACCAGTTGGTGCAGTAGCTTTTGTACATGCCCTGGCTGCATTCGGTTCACCACAGAGATACGGAGTTTGCCGGGAGCTGTCTATCCATTTTGTGCGCATGGCGCACGATGCGCTGGGACGAAAAGGTGAACGTTTTCTAGATTCAGTATTATAGGTGTTCGCAATAGATTGAGCTGATAAGCTCAGGATGACTTGCGGGGATAAAAAAATGCCCCGCATAGGATGCGGGGCCAAGAGGAGTGGTGGAGGGGATCCACCTTAGGGGGGTATCATCGCCGAATCAATCCACTGGGGAGACTCGGCGAGATATCACCGATTCTGGAGAGAGGGAGGGGGGTTGACTCGGCGACATATGCCGGCCGAATCAGACTCAACTCCAGAACCTGGAAAGGATCTTACCGCTGAAAACCTTAACACCGCCTGAAGAAGATGTGTGAAAAATGCATGTTTATGTCCTGTTCAGATTTGACGGTTGGGATACGAGGAAAAGCGGATACTGACTTTCAGGCCGCCGTGAGCCGATTTGCCCAGTTTCATCGAGGCATCGTGACGCTCGACAATGCGTTGCACGATAGACATGCCCAGGCCGCTGCCCGGCGCCAGGGCGGCCTTGCCACGGTAAAAGCGTTCCATGACCTTTGCGTGTTCTTCGGCGGGGATGCCGGGGCCGCTGTCACTGACTAGTAGGTGGGTGGTGTTTTCATCGCAGTCGATCTTTACGCAGACGCTGCCTTTTTCGGGCGTATAGCGTATGGCGTTGTCGATCAGGTTGCGCAACATAATATAAAGGGCGTTTTGGTTGCCCATGACCTGGCCATCACATGCTGCCTCCAGTGCCAGTTCGATGTGTTTTTTTTGTGCCGCATTGGCTAACTCGGCGAGGGTTTCCTGGCAGATGTCGGTGAGTTTGAGCGGCACGGTGTCCTGTAAGGCATTTTCCGGGTCGAGACGCGCCAGGGTGAGCAGCTGCTCGACCAGGTGTGTGGCGCGATCCACCCCCTGAATGATGTATTGCAGGGCATGCCGCCGGGCTTCGTCGTCATTGGCGCCCAGGGCGACCTGGGCCTGAACCTTTAGTGCTGCCAGCGGGGTGCGCAGCTCGTGGGCGGCATCGGCGGTGAAACGGCGTTCATTGTCGAAGGCGTATTGCAACTGTCTGAACAACAGGTTCAGGGATTCGACCAGTGGCCGGCTTTCATCGGGGATGTCTTTCAGTGGCAGGGGTTTCAGCTGCCCGGGTTCGAGGTTGCGGACGTTTTTCGCCAGCCGCAGTAATGGGCGCATGGCGTGGGTAATGCCGTACCAGATGAGCAATGCCAATGCCGGCAGGCTGAGCAGTACCGGGGTGAGCAGACGGTTGCTGATGGCGCCGATCAGTTCATTACGGATTTCAAGACTTTGCCCGACCAGTATGCGTATGCCGCTGGGGTCGCCAGTCAGTGAAAACACACGCCATACGCCGTTCTCGATGAACTGATTGCTGAAGCCGGCCGTCTGGCTGGAAAGAGGCTGATGGGTGGGGGCATTGGCGGAGTGCAGGGCGAGATGATTGTCACTGGTCCAGACCTGGAAGGCGAGCTTGTCTTCGTATTCGTGGCCGATGCCGGTGGCGCCCTCATAGGAAATTTCCACCGATTGGGTGAAACCATCGCCGCCGAGCATGCTTTGATAGATCTGTTGCTCGGCCAGTTCATGCTCGCTCATGGCCAGCAGGACGCGTGCCGATTGGGCCAACTGCGCATCGAACAGCTCTTCAATCTCATGGCGGGAGTCGAAATAGACCACCAGTGCGGTAATCAGCCAGCTGAAGGCCACCACCGAGAGCAGGGTGGCCAGCAGGCGCCGCCGAATGGATATGGAAGGGGAGCGGGAAGTGAGGGTCATGTGGATTTATCAATGATATAGCCGACGCCTCGCAGGGTGCGGATCAGTCCGCTGCCGAGTTTTTTACGCAGGTGATGTATGTAGACCTCCACGGCATTGCTTTCGACTTCTTCACCCCAGGAATACAGGCCTTCCTCCAGTTGCCGGCGGGACAGCACTCGACCACAGCTTTCCAGCAGCAACTGAAGAATGGCGAATTCGCGTCGTGAAAGTTTTATCGGTTGTCCGTCGAGGGTGACGGTATGGGCGGCGGGATCCAGGGTCAGATTGTCGTGCATGATGACGGGGTTTGCACGTCCGTGATGGCGGCGCGTCAGGGCGCGGATGCGGGCGTTCAGTTCGTCCAGATCGAAAGGTTTGATCATGTAGTCGTCGGCGCCGGAATCCAGCCCGGTGATACGGTCGGAGACGGTATCCCGCGCAGTGAGGATCAGCACCGGCAGCTCGCTGTCCTGGGCGGAAAAATGCTGATTGCGCAGACGTTTGAGGATCTCGAGTCCGCAGCGGTCGGGCAGGCCCAGGTCGAGAATCATCAATTCATATTCCTCGGTGCGCAGAGCCGCTTCGGCAGACTGAGCGTTTTCCATCCAGTCCACGGCATAACCAGCCTGGCTCAGCCCTGCCTGAATGCCATCGCCGAGCAGTTTGTCGTCTTCCACCAGTAACAGGCGCATAGGGTGCGTGGTTGCCGTTTTGAGCAGGTTAAATGGACTAAACACTAGCAGGTGGGGTGTTTTCGTCAAGATGTATAACGATAAATAGCTTCTTTCTGGGTGTGTCTTGTCAGCAAATGGCTAGCTGTAAGCGCTTGTTTCAACTGGCTCAGGCCATCCCGGGCCTGCTGGCATGTGTTTGAGCGTGTCGGTTCGGCGCCGGGCCGGGCCGGGAGGTGCTGAGTCGGCAAGAGATGAGATTCAGCGGCAGGGAGTGGGCGCCGGGGTGGCGTGGAACGATTTGTTGGAATTTCCTTATGGCGGCTGGGCCGACGCAGGCTGAACGTCGCTGATTTTTGACCGGGCAGATCATTTCATGGGGTGAAATTCACTGAAAAATCAGATGTGGTGCTGCGTTACTACGCCAAGGGCGTGCTGTCCACCTTCCGGCATCACGACCTGGTGGCGCGTTACGGTGGTGAGGAATTTGCCGTACTGCTGCCCAATATCGGCCAGATGGGCGTGCGGCGTGCGCTGTGGAAAAGGTGCGCCGGCGTCTCGCGGATTTTTCTGCCCAGTTGAACGGGGAGGGCGTGTTGCTGCCGACCTTTTCCGCGGGTGTGGCGGAATACAGCTCCGACGAGATCGTGCACAGCTTCATCGAGCGGGCCGATGCGGCCCTGTATACCATCAAGCACAATGGTCGTGACCGGGTCGAGGTGCATAGGGGCGCTGGTTTTGCCGATATTCAGGGCTGCGTATAGCTGATTCGTTGCCGCTGAGGGAATTTCCGTTCCCCTCTACCCGCCGTTACCCGGCTGCGCTAGTCTTTCCGTATGGATACCTTGACCCTTTCTTCCCGCGTGGGGGAGGCCCTGCTGGCCCGCGGCTGGCAGCTGGCCACCGCCGAATCCTGTACCGGCGGTGCGATTGCGGCGGCGATTACCGACATCGCCGGCAGTTCGCAGTGGTTCGACCGTGGTTTTGTCACCTATTCCAACCAATCCAAACAGGACATGCTGGGCGTGCGCGCTGAAACCCTGCACACCGCCGGTGCCGTTAGCGAAGCCACGGTGGCTGAGATGGTGAGCGGCGCACTGGCGCGGAGTCAGGCGCGGCTGGCGTTGGCCGTCAGCGGCATTGCCGGTCCCGGCGGCGGCAGTGCTGGTAAATCCGTCGGCACCGTGTGCCTGGCCTGGGCGATGGAGGGCGCGCAGCCGGTGGTGCGCACCGAGCACTTTGCCGGTGATCGGGCTGCCGTGCGTGAGCAAACCGTCGAGCATGCCCTGCAGGGTGTGCTGAATATGCTTGCCCAGTCTGATGCCAGCGCCTGAGTGTGAACACGATTTACCGGCTGAACGCTTGTTCTTTGCCCTGTGGCCAGATGATGCGCTGCGCCACCACATAGTGCAGTGTCGCGATACGTTAGCCGTTGATAGCGATGGTGGCAGGCTGGTTTCGGCCGAAAACCTCCACTTGACCTTGGCCTTTCTTGGCCGTATGGACATTCGTCAACGGGCCTGTGTCGAGGCCATGGCCGACACCATTCAATGCCGTTCCTTTGAGCTGCAGCTGAATCGATTCGGCTACTGGCCCCGGCCACGGGTGTTGTGGATTGCTCCGGCGGAGATGCCCGGGGCGTTGATCAGCCTGGCGGCGGATCTGCACGCCGGCGCCGGGAGCTGTGGCCTGAAACTGGATGCGCGTCCCTACCGTGCCCATGTCACCCTTATACGCAAGCTGGCGCATCCACCACAGAATGCCAACTGTCCGTCCTTGATCTGGTCGGTGGATCGTTTTGTGCTGGTGCGCTCCCGTACGTTGCCGCAGGGGGTGGAATATGAGGTGCTTAGGGAGTGGGTGTTGGGTGAGGAATCATTCGAAGGCTGATTTATCGTGTTGTTTGTAGATCATTTGGAATCCGTATAGCACCAATGGGATAGTGTCTTCCTTGATTCCTTAACCTGTTGTACCCCGTCACGTATTTCACAGGATAAAAAAAAGCCTGCTCTTTCGAGCAGGCTTTTTTGACTACGACATAACAGACTGGAAAAACTAAGCGACTACGCCCTCCATTTTTTCCGTCCAATACCCGCCAGTCCGACAAGACCCAGGCCCATCAATAAAAGACTGCCGGGCTCAGGGACGGGGGTGGGGGCCGCAGTGTAAGTATATTCAACGGTCAATGTGCCATCGGTATACGTTTCGATATCCGCACCAATGTTGCCACCGCCGCCAGAAAATGTGGTCAGAATCAAGGTTGTGAAGTCATAACCAAAATCACCTGCACCGATAAAGCTTGCATCATATCCGGTGAAAAGATCTAGGACACCAGAAGAAGCGCCGCCAGGACCGAAGGTATCCGATGCGCCACTGGCAAGGGCAGTATAGCTTTGCGCATTAATGACGGAAAAGGGATTCATGGCGGCAACATTGCCCAGCGGCGTGGGCAGGCTAACACCCGTGCCGTCATACGACTGAACCAGTGTCTGAACGGTGAAATCTTCTGGACCAGCCCCGTTGTTTGTGACGGTGCCTGCACTATTGACCGCTGCGCTGAACGAAACCGAAACGCCGGTCAGGGTGCCCAGAGACGAATCAAACAAGTCAACCCTTAACTGCTCACCATTCAACTCAGTTTTTACATTCGCATAACTGTCGGTGAAACTGATAACTGCTGCCTGGGCACTGGCTCCCGCCAACAACAGCACTCCGGATAGTGCCGCACTGATTTTATTGAATTTCATAACGTTAACTTTCTCCATTATCTATTGATTATTTTTCAAAAGCTCAATTTTATATTCCCTTATACCCAGAGCA
>JALTPW010000141.1 GCA_026999335.1 Chromatiales bacterium | reverse complement strand
TTTTGTAGTGAATTTTGTAGTGAATTTTCTTGTGCACTATCCTGCAGAGTCTGTGCTTCCTGCGTAATACCCTCACCGCCCACAACGATGAGGGGAAAGAAAAATGACACCCGCAGCAAGGCCAGGACAAAACGCACACCGTAACCTGTCATGATCAGCCCTTATTTCGTTGCGCACGTATCAGTAAAAAACCCAGCAACAGTACACCGGCACTGACGCCAACAGGCAGCATCAGGCCCTGCTCGGTTTCAGTCGGTGCTGACAACACCAGCCAGTACCAGGGGGTGCGGGTATTCCGGTCGAGGGCCTCGCCGTTACTGCCGTCCCAATTGAGGAAGGAAACGGGGATCAGCAAGCCTTCGTTGAAACTGACATCGCGGCCGTTGCCGGCCTCCCGCGGATGTTTCATCAGCACGCGCCAACGACCATGCTCCCAGCGACCCTGGGCATCCAGGGAGTGGTCATTCGTGCGCAGAGTGAGCTTCTGCGCCGAACCAATCGCATCCATCAGCAGCTTGCTGGCAGGCTGGGGAGGTTCGAGACTGCCGGCATTCCAGTACCACAGGGTTGTGGGCTCGGTCTCATTGCCGTGAAGGTAGGCAGGTGTCAACACCCGCGGCCCTGTCTCGACCGCGTCCACCCGGGGAAAACGGACGGCCAGGGCGTCCGAATACATACGGTACCTCCGATCCTGTACCCGCATCGACACCTTTTCACCCGGACGGCTGTCAGTGCGGTCATTGATTTCCAGCAGGAAGGCGATGTCTTCATCGTTGTACAGCGCCCGAACCATAACAGCATCATTGAGCGGCGTGGTCAGATGCGCCTGCTTGATGATGTTGGGTGACAGTCGCAGCGATACGGCCGGGGCGCTTTCCCAGGCGGCATCGTCCAGCTTGTCCGGCAACGGGCCGCTGATGTGCAGAGCCTGGATCAGCGGTTTGTCGCCGGGCGGCACGCCCTTCCGCCGCAGGCTATAAACGTAATTGGCGACGTGCCAGCGGTCTTCGGCGCCGATGGGGTCACGGTTACCCGCTTCGGTGGCACGATGGGCCGGCATGGGAGTACCCGGCAGACCGATGGAGAGCCGCGTATAGATATTGCGGATGGTCTGCTCACGGCTCTGTGCCTCGGGGCCGTCGGCCTGGGTTACCCGCCAGGTCCAGGGCTTGGTGAGATCACGCGGCCAGATACGGTTGTGCCAGTCGTCTTCCAACCAGCTCTTGGAAGAGGTGATGTTGCCGCGTCCCTCGGGGCCGTGACACTTGATACAAATCCTGTCGAAGGCAACCTTGCCCCGGGCGATGGACTTTTCACTGAAGGGCACCTGCCCAGTGACGGGTTCGGTCACGCTGATTTGCCGGAAATCTGTCTTCAGATAATAACCCTGCTCATCGAAGTCGGCCTCATCGGCGTCCTCCGGCGCCCAGGCGGCGGTGATGTCGAAGCCCTTGATGACTGGAATCAGGCTGTTGATCTGTGCATCACTGAGAAAGTTAGCCCAGGCAGGCATGCCGGACGCGGTCAGACCACGTTTGATGGTATGGAACAGGTCGCTGTCACTCGGCAGCAGAGTTCCCGGCGAGGTTTTGTATTTGAACAAGGCCAGACTGAAGTCACGCGGCTGGGGATACATGCGTTTCGAGGCGGTTCCATCGTTGATTCCGTGCTCTCCGTGAC
>JALTPW010000140.1 GCA_026999335.1 Chromatiales bacterium | reverse complement strand
CGACGCCAGCTGGCCCGCCGATGCCGGTACCGTCGAGCGCGTGGGGCTGACCTACAAAGATCTGCCCAATGACGTCAAGCGCGCCGATCTGCTGTTGCTGGACGACGGCCGTATCGAGCTGTGGGTTGACGAGGTCAAGGGAAACGAGATTCATTGCAAGGTAAAAGTGGGCGGCAAGCTGTCCAATAACAAAGGCATCAACCGCCAGGGCGGTGGCCTGTCCGCGCCCGCGCTGACCGAGAAGGACAAGGAAGACATCAAGACGGCGGCCAAGCTCGAGGCCGATTATCTGGCCGTGTCTTTTCCGCGCTGCGCCGATGATATGAACGAAGCACGACGCCTGTTCCGCGAGGCCGGTGGCCAGGGTGGACTAATGGCGAAGATCGAGCGCAGCGAAGCGCTGGAGGTCATCGACGAAATCATCCAGGCCTCCGATGCCGTGATGGTTGCGCGTGGCGATCTCGGCGTGGAGATCGGTGATGCGGCCCTGCCGCCGGTGCAGAAGTCCATCATCAAGAAGGCCCGCAGCCTGAATCGTGTGGTAATCACCGCCACACAGATGATGGAATCCATGATCGAAAACCAGATCCCCACCCGGGCCGAGGTGTTCGACGTGGCCAACTCCGTGTTTGACGGCACCGATGCGGTGATGTTGTCGGCCGAGACGGCGGCGGGCAAATACCCGGCCAAGGCCGTGGCCGCCATGGATCGTATCTGCCTGGTGGCGGAAAAGCAGCAGGTCACCAAGCGTTCCGATCACCGCCTCAACACCCGTTTCGAGCGCGTGGACGAGGCCATCGCCATGTCTACCATGTATGCCGCCAATCACCTCGAGGTAAAGGCCATCGCGGCCCTCACCGAGTCCGGTTCGACACCGCTGTGGATGTCGCGCATCAGCTCTGGCATTCCGATCTTCGCCTTGACGGGGCATGTGTCGACACGCCGCAAAGTCACCCTCTATCGCGGCGTGTATCCCATTAGCTTCGATTCCAAGAGCCGTGACCACGCGACCATCAATCGCGAGGCGGTGGATGAACTAAAGCGCCGCGGTGTGGTGCGTGATGGCGACCTGGTGATCATAACCAAGGGTGATCTGATGGGCGAGATGGGCGGTACCAACGCCATGAAAATTCTGCGTGTCGGTGAAGAAGCCCCGCCCAACGACGTTTGCGCAATCCCATAGCGTGCAATAAAGTTTTTTAATTTGGACATTCACTAAAATATCAGGAGACGACTAATGGCCCTTATTTCTTTGCGCCAACTGCTGGACTATGCCGCCGAAAATGATTTCGGCATGCCAGCCTTCAATGTCAACAACATGGAGCAGGTGCATGCCATCATGCAGGCTGCCTCTGAGGCCAACAGCCCAGTGATCATGCAGGGTTCTGCCGGTGCGCGTAACTATGCGGGCGAGCCCTTCCTGCGCCATCTGATCACCGCCGCAGTCGAACAGTACCCGGATATCCCCATCGTCATGCACCAGGATCACGGTTCCGAGCCGGCAGTCTGCCTGCGTTCCATCCAATCCGGTTTCACCTCCGTAATGATGGACGGCTCGCTGATGGCCGACATGAAGACTCCTTCCAGCTTCGAATACAACGTCGATGTGACCCGCAAGGTAGTCGACATGGCCCACGCTGGCGGTGTCTCCGTCGAGGGCGAGCTGGGCTGTCTGGGTTC
>JALTPW010000139.1 GCA_026999335.1 Chromatiales bacterium | reverse complement strand
ATTAACACGGAGATCGCAGAGACGCAGAGGACGCAAAGAAAACCCCTTCAAAAATCTCTGCATCCTCTGCGCCTCCGCAGTCTCTGTGTTTCATTCCGAGTCCATCGCGGGCATGGCCCGCTCCTACAACCCTGTAGGATGGGTATCGCCCACCCTTTCCATCGATGGCAGATTCTCCTGGTGAGCTGCTTCTCCCAGCAAGCGGATTTATCGCGGGCATGGCCTGCTCCTACAGCCCTGTAGGATGGGTATCGCCCACCCTTTCCATCGATGGCAGGCTCTCCTGGTGAGCAGTGCTCACCCGGGCAAAAACACCAAAGCGGGCAATCCAGCTAGCCTGTGGCCACTCTTGCGTTGCGGAACAGGCGTAGCCAGGGACCGTCTTCGCCCCAATCCTGCGGCGCCCAGGAATACTGCACACGGCGGAATACGCGCTCCGGATGCGGCATCATGATGGTAAAGCGACCATCTGCATTGCACAGGCCGGTGATGCCATCGGGCGAACCGTTGGGGTTGGCGGGGTAGCTTTCGGTGGCCTGGCCATGATTGTCCACGTAACGCAGCGCCAGCAAGCCGGCGTCACGCGCCGGTTGTTCGCCGCCACTGCGGGCAAAACTGGCGCGGCCCTCGCCGTGGGCGACGGCAATGGGCAACCGTGAACCGGCCATGCCCTGCAGGAACAGCGACGGCGATTCCAGCACTTCCACCAGCGACAGGCGGGCCTCGAACTGTTCGGACAGATTGCGCTCGAAGTGTGGCCACGACTCGGCACCGGGTATCAGTTGGTGCAGGTTGGACATCATCTGGCAACCGTTGCAGACACCGAGGCCGAAACTGTCGGCACGTTGGAAAAAGGCCTCGAACTCGTCGCGTGCGCGCGGGTTGAACAGGATGGATTTTGCCCAACCCTCACCAGCGCCCAGCACGTCACCGTAGGAAAAACCACCACAGGCCACCAGACCCTTAAAATCGGCCAGCGAGACACGTCTGGCGATAATATCGCTCATGTGCACGTCCAGCGCCGCAAAACCGGCGCGGTCGAAGGCCGCCGCCATCTCCAACTGGCCGTTGACGCCCTGCTCGCGCAGGATGGCCATGCGCGGTCGCGCGCCACGGTTGACAAAGGGTGCGGCAACGTCGTCCTGCGGGTCGAAGCTCAGGCGGGCATTGAGGCCGGGGTCAGCCCTGTCGAGGCGCGCGGCCCGTTCCTGCCCGGCGCAGTCGGGGTTGTCGCGCAGACGCTGCATGTGGAAGGTGGTCTCGGACCAGGCCTCGCGGAAGATGGCGCGGTCGGCGGCCAGTATCTCGCGGCCATCGAAGTGGAAACGGATGCGGTCATCGTCGCCGGGGGCACCGATGACGTGGCTGTGACGCCCCAGCCCAGCTTCGCGCAGCCAACCCAGCACTTCGTCCACATCGCGGTGGCGCACCTGGATCACGGCGCCCAGCTCTTCACTGAAAAGGCTGGCGACGGGATCGTCGCCGAGGTCGTCGAGCAATACGCTGAGACCACAGCCACCGGCGAAGGCCATTTCACACAGAGTGGCGAACAGGCCGCCATCGGAACGGTCGTGGTAGGCCTGGATCAGGCCCTGTGCGTTGAGTTGCTGGATCACCGCAAAAAAAGCCTTCAGTGCCTGCGGATCATCGAGATCCGCCGGATGATGCCCCATCTGTTTGTAGACC
>JALTPW010000138.1 GCA_026999335.1 Chromatiales bacterium | reverse complement strand
CTCATCTCGCCAGCCAGCAGGTCGCCGGTCTCTTTGAGTTTCGCCTTGATGAAGGAATGACCGGTTTTCCATATCAGCGGCTTGCCACCGGCCTCTTCGATGACCCGCGCCAGATGACTGGTGCACTTGATGTCGTAGATAATCTCGGCGCCGGGATTGCGTGAAATCACGTCGCGCGCATAGAGCATCATCTGCCGGTCGGCCCAGATCACTGCGCCACTGGGGGTGACCACGCCGAGGCGGTCGCCATCGCCATCGAAGGCAAGGCCGATATCGGCGTGCTGCTCTCGCAGGGCGCATTGCAAGTCTTCGAGATTTTCCGGCTGGCTGGGATCCGGATGGTGATTGGGGAAATTGCCATCCACCTCGCAAAATAGTTCGCTGACCTCGCAGCCCAAGGCGCGCAGTAATTGCGGCGCGGCGACCCCGGCGACCCCGTTGCCGCAGTCGACGATAACCTTCATGGGTCGTGCCAGCCTGATGTCACTGGTGATGCGTTCGATGTACTGCGGTACCACGTCGGCACTGTCGAAGCGGCCCTCGCCCTGGGTGAGATCACCGCTTTCAATGCGCTGGCGCAGGGCCTGGATATCAGAGCCTGCCAGGGTGGTGCCGCCGATGACCATTTTCAGACCATTGTAATTGGGCGGGTTGTGGCTGCCGGTGAGCATGATGCCGGAGCCGGTGCCCAGCGCGTAGGCGGCGTAGTACAGCACCGGCGTGGGCACCATGCCGAGATCGGTGACGTCGCGCCCGGCCTCGCGCAGGCCGCGGATCAGGGCCTCGATCAGCTTTGGCCCGGACAGGCGGCCGTCGCGTGCCACATAAATGTGTTGCTCACCGCGGGCCTCGGCCTCTGCGCCCAGGGCACGGCCGATCCGGTAGACGGCATCGGTGCTCAAGGACACGTCGACGATGCCGCGAATGTCGTAGGCCTTGAAAATAGAGGGGTCTAGGGTGAGGGCTGCAGAGGTCATTGAAACGTCCTGTCGATGATGGGTGCGCGCAAAACTGCGCGTAGAGTAACAGCTTGTGAAGGGACTGTTAATCGGCAGGAGCCGTTTGCCACAGAGGCACGGAGTGCACAGAGAAAAATATAATGAGCTCTGTGTTCTCGGTGTCTCCGTGGCAACGCGTTTTTCAGTTATGTCCGGTATGGCCGAAACCACCCCCGCCGCGGTCACTTTTGCCGAAGGACTCGACGATTTCGAAGCTGGCTTGCACGACAGGTACAAACACCATCTGCGCAATACGGTCGCCGGGATTGATGGTGAAGGCATCGCTGCCACGATTCCAGCAGGAGACGAACAGTTGGCCCTGATAATCGGAATCGATCAGCCCGGTGAGGTTGCCCAGCACGATACCGTGTTTGTGGCCCAACCCGGAGCGCGGCAGCAACACCGCTGCCAGACCGGGGTCGCCAATGTGGATGGCGATGCCGGTGGCGATCAGTTGTGTTTCAGCGGGACGGATCTCCAGCGGGGCATCGATGCAGGCACGCAGATCCATGCCGGCGGAACCGTCGGTGGCGTAGTGGGGCAGCTCGATCTCCGTGCCGATACGCGCATCAAGAATTTGCAGTTGGATTTTTTTCATTGTTGGTCAGTAATGTCCTTCGTAAAAAATCCCGGGTTTGTCCGGATAAATAATGGTCAGCGTCAGAGGATCTATAAAGCCGGTTTCCATTTTGTAGTAGCGGGCGAGATGAAAGGCAATTTTTTCGGCCGCTTCCTGTGTCGTATATTTATCCTTCTCCAGCTTTATTCGCAGATGATCATCACGTCCCTCGGGATATTCCAGGTCGGTGACAGTACTACTGCTCTCGATAATCCAGGCCTTGAACGCCTCCTTGTCTGCCTGGCTCAGGCCTGCCGGCTTTTCCACGACTTCCGGCTGAGCGTCTTTCGCCGCCTCTTTCTCTTCCGGCGGGAGTGGCGCTTCCGATGACAGAATCCACACCAGAACGAACAGCGGGAGCAATGCAGCCCAGCCCAGCATTCGTAACTGTTTTTTCTTATCCATCAGTACTCCTCAATGACAACTCAGGCCAAGTTTAGGGCACTTCCAACAATGGCTTGCGTAGAGACTGCAACTAATGATTAAAAACGCCGTTGTATGCAGATAACGATCCCTGCCCTGCCTATCCCGGCCGCCGGGGTGGAATAGGCAGGTCTTGCCTATTCCCCGCTATCCGCCTTACCACCCACCATCACGATGGCCATTCTATCCGGGTGTATGCGGCGCTGGAAGGCATCCTTGATATCGGCGACGGTCACCGCCTCCACCCTGGCATTAAAGGTATCGAGATAATCCAGCGGCAGACCGTAAAAACCGATCATACCGATGTAATCGATAATTTTTTTGTTACTGGAAATACGTAACGGGAAGCCACCGGTAATGTTCTTCTTTGCCGCTTCCAATTCGTTCTCGCTGGGGCCTTCGGTGACGAAGGTCGCCAGGGTTTCTCGCATCACGGCGAGGGTTTCTCCCGCAGAGGCGTTGCGGGTCTGCGCGCCGAGGGTGTAGGGGCCTTTTTTGCGCATGGGACGGAAATAGCTGTAGGCACTGTAGGTCAGGCCACGTTTTTCGCGAATTTCCTTCGACAGGCGCGCCACCAGACCACTGCCGCCGAGGATGTGATTGCCGACATATAATGGAAAATAGTCGGGATCACCGCGCTTCATGCCCGCAGTGCCGAGGAGAATGTGAGTCTGCATGGAGGGGTGCTCGATATTGATCTCCACGGCCTCAGCCAAATCCTTTACCGCCGGCAATTCCGCCGCTGGTTTGCCTGCTGGCAGCTTGCCGATAATGCGCATGGCGAGGGCCTCCGCCGCCGCGCGGTCGAGGTCACCGACAATGGCGATGACGGCATTGCGGCCGACGTAATACTGTTGGTAGAAGGCGCGTAGCTTCTCGGGGTTCAGGGCCTTGACCGTTTCTTCTGTACCGGAGGGTTGGCTGGCATAGGGATGGGTGCTGTATACCGCCTTGTAAAAGGCCTCGTCGGCCAGCGCGCCGGGGGCCTGTTTGCGCTGCTGCAGACCGATAAGCATGCGACTGCGTTCGCGTTTGAAGGCCTCTTTGGGGAACTCCGGCTGGCTGATGATGGCCGTCAGGGTCTCTAGTGCGGGTGTCAAATACTGTTTGTCCGACAGACTGCGCAGGCCGATGACTGCCATGTCGCGATGTGCGCTGTTGCTGAAGCGTGCGCCAACGGACTCAAAGCGCTCGGAAATCTGATGGGCATCCAGCCCCCCCGCGCCTTCGCTGAGCAAGGCATTGGTGAGCAGGGCGACGCCGCTATCGGCGCCATCGCGTGCGGCGCCGGCATCGAAGGTCACGCGCAGGTCAATCATCGGCAGCTCGGGGGCGGGCACAAAGTATACGCGCGCGCCGTTGTCGGTGGTCCAGTGCTGGATCTGCAGCCCGGCAAAGGCCGCAGTGCCGCCCAGCAAGGCCGTCATTGATACAAAAAATACGACAAAGAACTTAGTGCGCATGCTGTCCTCCATGGGCGGCAGGGGGGGTGCTGGTCATTGCTTGTGGTTCCAGTACGGCAACCGTCAATTGGTCTTCGCTGAGATACTTGTTGGCCACCGCACGGATCTGCTCCGGGGTCACGGCCTTGAGGCGATCCATGTATTCATCCATCAGACGCCAATCCAGGCCCACCGTTTCCAGGGTGCCGATCTGCATCGCCTGGTAGAAGATGGAGTCCTTTTCGTACACCTTGGCCGCCAACACCTGAGCCTTGATGCGATCCAGTTCGTCCTGCGTCACCAACTCGGTCTTAAAACGGTCGATTTCGACGCGGATCGCTTTTTCCAGTTCTTCGATGCCGACGTCCTTGGATGGCGTACCGCTGATCACCAGCATGCCGCCGAGACGAGAGTGCAGATCATAGCCGGCGCCAACGCTGGCGGCGATCTGCTGGCCGCGAACCAGATTGCGAGTAAAGCGCGCACTCTCGCCACCGTCCAACACACCGGCCAGCATATCGATGGCATAGGGTTCCCAGTCCGTCTCCGCAGTGTTGATCACTGGCGTCTTGTAACCCATGATGAGGAACGGTAGCTGCGCAGGGGTCTTCACCGTGATACGGCGCAGGCCGCGTTGTTCAATCTCACGCTGTGGTTTCACCTTGGGTACCGGACGCGACTTGACCGGGCCAAAATGTTTTTTCGCCAGTTCGACCACCTGCTGCGGATCCACATCGCCGGCCACCACCAGGGTGGCATTGTTGGGCGCATACCAGTGCTGATACCACTGCTGCAGATCGTCGATGGTGAGATTGTCGAGATCATCCATCCAGCCGATAATGGGATTGTGGTAGGGGCTGGTAACAAAAGCGGTGGCCTTGAACTGCTCGTAGGTCAGTGACCGAGGCTTGTCTTCGGTGCGCATGCGGCGCTCCTCCATCACTACCAGTACCTCTTTTTTTATCTCTTCGGGATTGAGCAGCAGATTTTGCATACGATCCGCCTCCAGCTCGAAGCTGATGGCCAGACGGCTCTTTTCCAGTTGTTGGAAATAAGCGGTGTAGTCCTGTCCGGTAAAGGCGTTCTCGCGCCCACCGTTGGCAGCGATGATGCGCGAAAATTCGTTCGGCCCGTATTGGGTCGTCCCCTTGAACATCATGTGTTCCAGTACGTGTGAGGCGCCGGTGATACCACCGTACTCATAGCTGGAGCCGACCTTGTACCAGATTTGTGATACCACCACCGGGGCACGATGATCCTCCTTGACGATGATCTTCAGGCCATTGTTGAGCTTGTATTCGTGTACGCCGTTGGCGGAGGAAACCGGCGTCGCCGTAATCTCTTCGACGGCGGGGGTCTCGGCAACGGGGCTGGCGGTGGGTGGTGTGGCACAGCCCGCGAGGGTGGCGGCGGACACAGCCGCCACGACAAACGCGGCAGTTCGGGTCTTCAGCAATCGTTTCATTGTAATCCCTGTGCTTGGTGGGGCTCGGATTGATTCGTGGCTGACGATGATCGGCCACGAGTGGTAGCATAGCCTACTTGAGGGGGCTTCTATCAATTCGTAGGCGAACATCTAGACCGCCAGATTCATCCCCCCTACGTTGCAAACCTTCGCAATAGCTGGCTATTACGAAGGTTTGCGCCTTGACGGGACAAATCTGACGATCCATCTGAAACGCCCAGAATCGATAGAAGCCCCCTAAATTAAATGTTCCCGGCAAACCCAAAAGCCGGGAAACCGAAACACTGTGACCCCTGCCGCCCATGTTTGGTTTCATCAAAAAGAATAAGTCGACGGCGGAATCCACGGATTCCGCCGTCGAGGATACCCCCGTAAGCTCCGAGGCTGAAATGCCTGACGAGAGCAGCGCCGCGCCTGCGGAAAAGGAAAGGAAGGGTGGCCTGTTCGCCCGCCTCGCCCAGGGCCTGAAACGTACCCGCAGCGGTATTACCGAGGGTGTCGCCAGCTTGGTGCTGGGCAAGAAGGCCATCGACGATGATGTGCTGGAAGAAATCGAGACCCTGCTGTTGATCAGCGATGTGGGCATCGAGGCCACCCAGGAGATCGTCGCCGACCTCACCCAGCGTGTGTCGCGCAAGCAACTGAAAGATGCCGACGCCCTGTTCGACGCCCTGCGCGAAAACATGCT
>JALTPW010000137.1 GCA_026999335.1 Chromatiales bacterium | reverse complement strand
TGCTGTAGCATGATCTCCGAGATCCATACCCGGTAGGGCGTGCGCTGTTGCTGCCAGGGCAGGTCGTGGCGGCCGTGCCGGTCGAACCAGCCCAGCAGGCGATGGGCAAAGTCGCTGTGTGCCTGTGAAGACATCAGCGGAACAGGCCCTTGAGTGCCTTGTCCACTTCCTCTTTCACTTTTTCCTTGGCTTTCTCGCGTTCCTTGATGAGCGCTTTGTCGGCTTTTTCCTTGAGTTTTTTCTTTTGTTGATCCAGTTTCTGCTTGGCCTTGGCGCTCATCACCGATTTGAGATCCAGGCTGATTTTGGGCTCGTCGAAGGGCCCCTTGATACGGATGGGGATGGGCAGGCCCCTGAGCTGCTCCAGATCCTTGCCAGCCTGACCGGTGGCGGTGTTGACAATGGTGTTGACGAGCCGGTAGTCGAGGCGTCCCCTGGGCAGATCCACCGTACCCTCGCCGCTGATCCGCAGCAGTGGTGTCTTGGCGGACAAATCCTTGTTGGTCACTACGCCATTGGCGATAGACACGCTGGCTGTGACCGCAGCGAAGTCGGTCTGTTTCAGCTCTTCCGGCGGTGCGGGTTGGCCCTTCAGCTTGGCCTGGGCGCTGCGTAGCATGTGACCGATATTGATGCCCTTGACGGAACCGTCGAGGAATTGCACCTGCGCGCTGCCATTGAGGGTTCTCATCATTGCCTCGGGCTCGCTGCCCAGGGTGGTGATTTTGGCCTGTAGATTGGCGGTGCCGGAGATGGGGTCGTCACCATTGATGTCCTTCAGCAGCGGGCCGGCCTGCACGTTTTTGATGACTTCGTTGAGGCTGATCTTCGGCGTGTCGCTGCGTACATCCATGTGGATGTCGCCAGCATAACTGCCAGCGTAAAGATTGGCCTGCAACGGGTGCAAACGCAACTGGCCCCCTTTGGCCTTGATGGTCAGCAGGATGTCACTGAGGCGCGCATTGGCCGCCTTCAATTTGCCGATGCTGATGCGGCCATCCACGTCCAGCGCGCGCAGGGGCTCCAGCGGCAGACCGGCAGCCTCTACGGCGGCTCCGGCGGGCACGGGCACGGGCGGGGTGTCGGGCTGCGGCGGCAGGTAGCGATCCACGTCGATGTCATCGATGGCGAGCTTGAAACGGATGGCGGGCTGCTCGAAGTTGTTCACGGTGGCGGTGCCGGTGAGCTGTGTATCGTCGGCAAACAAGGTGAGCTTTTGCAGTTCGATGGCGTCCAGCGAACCATCGAAAGCCAGGGACAGACTGGCCTTGTTGAGTACCTGCGGGTCACTGGTTTCCGGTAACTCGATGTTGGTGCTGGCGGCCAGCTGGCGGGGTGAGAACTCCGCGATACTGAACTGGCCACTGGCCTGCGGGGCGTCGATGATCTGCGTGGCATCGAGGTTGCTGTCGATCTGCAGGCCGGCGGCCTTGATTTGCAGGGTTTTGACTGTCGCGGTCTGCCGGTCGAGATTCCACGATGCCTCAGTGGTTAGTGAGGACTCACTTAACAGCTGGTTGGAGAGGTCGGGTGGCAGCAGGCCGGCGAGGGCTTGCGGGTCGCTGATGTCGATACGGATGCGGGCGTCGCCGTTTTGCCATTGTTCGAGGCGTACGTCAGCGCGCAGTTCCGTGCCGAGGACGTCGATTTGCAGATCGGAAATGGTGGCTTGCTGTGTATCGAGATTGGCCGTGACTTCGGCACCGAGACGTAGGTTCAGCGGGCTGACCGGCAGGGTTTCGCCCTGGCTGTCGATGGTCAGTTGCAGGCCGCTGAGTTTGAGCTGTTGCAAGGCGTCATCGATGTCGACGCGGGTGGAAAATTCGATGTGGTTGCGGAGCGCGGGTTCGCGGGTCTCCACGTCCAGTGAGAGGCGGATGTCGACGGGTTTGCCCAGGGTCAAGGCGCCGGTCTGCAACTGCAGATTGTCGATGGTGATGTGCTGGCCGCTCTGCTGGTCGTCCCAGACGATGCGTGCATCGCTCAGTTCGACGCCACCAATGGCCAGCGCCGCCAGCGGCGGTGGGCCGGATTCGCTCATCGGTGGGTTTTTTTCACTCGGGGTCTCGGTGACTTCTGCGGACTGGCTGGTGAGGTCATCCCAGTTACTGCCACCATCGGCGTGGCGTGCCAGATTCAGTTGCAGGCCGTGCAGCTGCACAGTCTTCATCTCCAGCTGGCTTTCAAGCAACGGCAGCAGCTTGACCTTGATGTCCACCGCTTCGACTTGCGCCATGGGTTGGTCGCCAAATCCCGCTGCGTTACCCAGCCGGGTTTGGCCCAGAGACAAACCCAACCAGGGAAACACGGAAAGTTCCAGATCGCCGTCGATAATCAGCTCGCGGCCGGTAGCGCCGTGTACTGCGGTGGTGATGTCGTCTTTATAGTCATTGGGATCGACGAACAGCAGAATGCCGGTCAGCGTGAGGGTGATGAGCAGCACGGCGGTGCTCAGGGTATAAAGGACGATCTTGAGAAATTTAGGCATGGGAGACTCGAAGGTTGTGCTATTACCGGTAGCGTAACGCATGGCGCAGTTGATTTCGATTCGCTGCGGGTGTCGGAGTCGAGCGACGGCTTGACAAGTCAAGCAGAGAATATATTCGGCACGAAATTACCTGGGGTTAGTTCAGGGATAATCCTGAACTAATCGGTCGAATTGAAAGGAGAGCGTCTTCAGAGTGCTGAAGGCAGGTAGTACAGGGCCGGTATGGCATTCCCGTGGGCGTAAACATCGTCATGCTGGATACGGCGTTCAAACTCGGCACAGGCTTGCTTGTTTGGGTAGCCAGGACGTCGTTGAAACCCCTGGATTGCGGAATACCTAAAGTGCTACGCGAGGCCAGCCCTGACAGAAGAGACAGGCGGGTCAGCAATGAGAATGGTAATCACCGCTCCCCCTATTCCTGCACCTCTGCGTCCTGTACCGCTGCCAGTCGCTCGTTTGACGGTAGTTTCGCCACCGGTAGGCAGCTGGACAGCGTTAACTGCGGTGGCTCGAAAGAGAAGGTGAAGTTACCGGCCTTGCGTAGCCCACTGAGCCCCAGAATGTGTCGTGTGCGCCCGGGAAATACGGCGGCTTCCACATCATGCAGCTCGCAGTTATCACCCAGACGGATGATATCGAGGCGGTACACGGCAACCCGCTTGCGCTGGCCGTTGGCGAGGATACCGATGAGATCCCGGACGAAGCTGGCCCGACCCTGTTCCTGCAGCATTGCCAGACTATGTTCGTTGATGGTGTTATAGCTGGAGCCCGTATCGACGAGAAAGTCGACCGCTCCGACCCCCGCAATCTCACCTTGCACATAGAATGTCTTGGCACTCTTTTCCGTCATAGGTACAACATGGTCGACAGGCATGGCCGCAGAAGCGCTGCCCGCTGTAAACAGCAACAGCCCACACTGAAGAACGAGCAAAGACAAGCTGAAGCGGCCGATTGCATGGATGTAGGAGGTAAGGCGACTCAGGAGATCAAAGCCGAGATGCAAGATCGGGAAGTTATTTCGTGCACGTTCCTTAACGGGTATCACCGGTCATTCCCTCTCTCGTCGTATGCCGCTGTAAACAGGTGGCCTGCTTTTGTTATAGCGGCAACTTGGTGGACAGTCTTGAGTAAAGGGTGGCAGCCGGAATGCCAGTGCAGTCGCGTGTAGACTCTGCGCCGTGTAGTGTGGCGATTTCCGACGGACTTAAGGTTTGACAGTTTATATTCTAGTCAATATTTGGCGTGATGTCTCATATTGAATGCGGATATAGGCGAAGTGTTCTCGTGGAGACAGTGATGCTATGCACACTGACAGGCCAACTGAAACCATCAATACAATGTTAGCATTCTCCTCGTCACACTTTTACTAAAAAACTATCAACTTATTGAATATGAATGATAACTCATCTGCCGGTATTGCCAGGAGGCTCAATGAATGAGGGCTGGGCTTACGCCCCCTGTTCGCACTAGTGCAAGTGCGAACAGGGGAGTGCGCTTCACCTTATGTGCCCTACCCTATTTTTTTGTTCTTACCAGCGCCAATTAATGGAATCAGTACCAATGCAAGGTAAATCGAATTGAAAAACACATTGGAAGCAACGCCTGATGCGATAGATCCGGCACTGTCGATAACATACCAAAAAACCATTGCTAAGATTGTTGTGTGAATAATTGGTTTATTCCCTTCTTTGATAGCGGGGGCGACGATGCCACCCAGAAATATAGCAATCGCACCTAATAGTCCTGCCCCAATAGCGGATAACCACATTATATTTTTATCAAGCTGGGCCGACAGGTTGTCAAGCGGCCAGTCAGAGAGATCAAGAATGAACCGGGCGGGTAAATTAATGGTTGTAAAAGGGGCCGTGGCCCAGAAAACTGAAAAAGCCGCAAAAATTATAGCGACGATCATCATGAATTTTGCTCGCGTATTTAATGACATGGGAATCACCTTAAAAAGCGGAAAATTAGAGATTAAGGTGTGGTTTAATGCAAAACAATTACCTGTGAGGTAAGTGTTTTGAGGAAGATTTTTGGGATAATCAAGCAATGAGTCATTCTATTGGAAGTATTTTACGCAAGTGGCGCAAACAGAGAAGATATAGCCAGTTGCAGTTGGCTTTAGATCTGGATATTTCGAGTAAGCATATTAGCTTTCTGGAAACCGGACGATCTATTCCAAGTAGAAAAATGATTCTCAAAATTGGAACATTTTTATATTTACCAAAACGTGAGATAAACAGGGGTCTGTACTTGGCGGGCTATGCCCCTGCCTATGCCGAGTTTCCCGCTGGGCATAAAGACTTAGAGCCGGTTTTGAAGGCGATAGACCAAATGATTCTTAATCATATGCCATATCCGGCGATTGTTCTGAATCAGGACTGGGATCTGGTGACGGTAAACGATTCGGCCAAGAAACTCTTGTTTGAGGTGGGTTATTCTGAGCACAAAAACTTGGTTGAAGCGATAGTTTCTGATGATCCTGAGACATCAAAAATTATCAATTGGCAGGAATCCGCATCAGTTTTTCTAGTGCGCCTGCGGAATGAAATCAGTATGTTGGGTGGCTCTGATCGATTGGAAGAGCTGGAGGAAAAATTAACTTCACACCTGTCCGGGGATGATGAAATTACTGACATCGATGAAAATAAAGCCGTTTTATCAACGAGATTCCAACTCACCGATTGTGTATTATCATTTTTTTCCGTCATTGCCCAGCTGGGTGCTGTTCAGGATGTGACGGTTGGTGAATATAAAGTAGAGTTGATGTTTCCGTCAGATGATGAGACAAGAGAATTTTACAAGGTAAAGGTATAGGTGTACTATCCGTCGATTTTTTGAATGGTTTATATTTTAGGCTTCATGGTTCATAGTGTTGATATTCCGGAGTATTCGCTTTCAGCTAAGAAAAAACTTGACTGGTTGCTTGGTTGTTTCGCCCTGGAATCAAGCGTGCTAAAGAGTAGTGTTTCTGTTGAGTTTTCTTTCTGCTAGGTTGGGATTCATAAAAAGCATTCATTCCAACCTACGGGCTATGGGATAAAATGTATAAGGAGTATCGCGGTGAGAAAAATCAATTATCATATTGCGGTGACATTGGACGGCTATATCTGCCGGGATGATGGAAGCATTGATGGATTTTTAATGGAGGGTGAGCACGCGGACGAATTTGTTCAGTCATTGGAAAAATATGACTCTGTGCTCATGGGAAGCAATACATATAAATTTGGCTTTCAGTTTGGATTGAAGGTGGGACAGCCTGCCTATCCAAATTTACAGCATTATATATTTTCAAATTCACTCGATTTCGACTCGTCAGAGGCTGTAAATTTGATTAAAGGTGATGTGCTGGAAACAGTTCGTGAATTGAAAGGTATGGACGGCAAAGAAATTTGGCTTTGCGGTGGCGGCGAGTTGGCTGGGTATCTGTTTGACAATGACTTGCTTGATAAATTAACGCTAAAAGTCAATCCGGTTGTTTTTGGTTCAGGAAGGAGGTTGTTTGGAAATAGTGTAAAAACCGCTAATTTTACTCTTCTTTCAAGCAAACGATATGGTAACGGTGTTATTTTAAGTGAATATGATATTGCAAGCAGTAAGTAACAGATCGGTTCGGAAAGCTGGGAGGATACAAAAAAATATGCATTCAAGAGGGTTTCCCAGGGCAGATTCCGTATAAATAAACGACTTATATTTTCTATTGATTTGGCTAAAGTCACCGCCTTTAGACGGTGACGTTGATTTTAATGTTTTGACTCATGCGCGTTTATGACAGAGTGAGGTTGATGACTTTAGTCATTAGCACCGAATGCGCTAACTCGCCTATTTTAGTCGGTGGTAGTTCAGTCTGGCCAAATAGCGCTACTCTTGGCTATTTTTTGGTTTTTTGTGTCAAGTATGCCGAAACAGGGCCGGCTCCAGCTGATGGCGGTGCAGCAGTTTATAAAAATCGGTGCGGTTGCGTTGTGCCAAGCGGGCGGCCTGGCAGACGTTGCCGCGGGTCATTTTCAGGATCTGCACGAGGTAGTCACGTTCGAACTGGCTGACGGCCTCACCCAGCGGTATTATTTCCCGGCCTTTGCCGCGCAGGGCGCGTTGCACCAGGCTGGCGGAGATCGCCGGGGTGGTGGTCAGGGCTGAGACCTGTTCCACGACGTTGAGCAGTTGGCGGATATTGCCGGGCCAGGGGGCGGCCATCAGCAGTTCCATGGCTTCGCGGGAGAAGGAGCGAGCCTGACAGTTTTTGCTGCGTTGTTGCAGTTGGCTGAGGAAGTGGTTGGCGAGCAAGGGAATATCTTCGCAGCGCTGGGCCAGGGAGGGCAGTTCCAGCATGACGACGTTGAGGCGGTAGTAGAGATCCTCGCGGAATCCACGCTTACTGATGGCGACTTCAAGGTCGCAATGGGTGGCGGAGATAATGCGTACGTCTACCGGCAGCGCCTGGGTCATACCCAGCGGCCGCACCTCGCTCTCTTGCAGCACGCGCAGCAGTTTGCTTTGAAACTCCAGCGGCATATCGCCGATTTCGTCGAGAAACAGGGTGCCGCTGTTGGCGGCTTCAAACAGACCGGTGTGGTTGCGGTCGGCGCCGGTGAAGGCGCCCTTGCGATGGCCGAACAACTCTGACTCCAGCAGGGCCTCGGGAATGGCGGCGCAGTTGATGGCGACAAAAGGCCCTTTTTGGCGTGGGCTGGCGGCGTGAATGGCCTGTGCGAGGCGTTCTTTGCCGGTGCCACTTTCGCTTTGAATGAGGATACTGACGTCCGTCTGCGCGACCCGCCAGGCCTGCTTTAACAATTCGTCCATGCGCGGACTGGTGGTGACGATATCGCGCCGCCATGCTTGATCTTCGCCGCCAGTGTCGGTATCGGTCTGTGGTCCTGCGTGGTGTAAAGCGGCGGTGATGTTTTCCAGTAATTGCTGGCTGTCAAAGGGCTTGGTCAGATAGCTGAACACCCCCCTGCGGGTGGCGTTCACGGCATCGGGGATGGTGCCGTGGGCAGTGAGGATGATCACCGGGAGCGAAGGGTAATGGGTATGCACTTCGTTGAACAGGGCGAGGCCGTCCATGCCTTCCATGCGCAGGTCGGTGATGATGACCTGGGGCTGGAAGGTGGGCAGGCGGGCCAGGGCCTGACGGCCGCTGGTCGCCGTTACCACCGTAAAATTTGCGGCCTTGAGGCGCATGGATAACAGCCGCAACAGGCTTGCGTCATCGTCAACGAGGAGTATTTTGTTCTTACTCATGGGCCTTTTTTCCCTTTCTGCCGGATGCCGGGTTTTCGACTGCGAGTTCCTTTGCGTTAATGTCCTGTTCGATGGATTTCAGCTGATCCAGCTGTAATTGCTGGGCCTTTACCTGTTTCTGCAGGGATGCTGCGCTGGCTTCCATCTGCGTAAGTTCTTTTGTCAGTGCCTGTACCCGGCTCTTCTCCCGGGTGAGGGACTCCTCCAGCGACGCTTGCTTTGTCAGCAACCGCTGACGCTCGGTCTGGCCATCCTCGAATAACCGACGGCGTTCGGCCAGGCTATCCGCCAGATATTGTGCCAGCCCCCGTTGTGGATGTTGTGCCGTAGCGGGGTCGGCAAGAAAACCTGTCAGTAGTCTGGCGGCCTCTGTATCGTCGCGAAAGGGGGTGTCGGGTTTGCAGAGCAACAGCGCCAGACGCAGGCGGTTGCAGGCATCGTCCGTGCTGCCGTTTGGCTGCAGGGCCTGGCGCATTTCCCGTCCGTCATTGGCGGACAGGCGGGAGGCCACGGTGTGGAATTCAATGACATCGCCACAACTTTTGGTTTCGGCCAGCGGCGGGCCGCTGCTAAATGGCAACGGCGCGCAGGCGCTCAGTAGTAACAGCACAAGGCTTGTCCCGGCTTGCTGGCGGATCATGAAATTATTTGCCTCCTATTCATCGTGTTTGCCAACCAGCGGCAGGGCAACACGCAGATGTGCCCCGGCTTTGTTATCTTGAACAGTGATATCGCCTCGGTGCAGACGGGCATAGCGTTGGGCAATAGCCAGCCCCAGCCCGGTACCTTTTACATGACTACGTGGTGACTGCCTCCCCTGAAAAAAGGGCTCGAATATCTGTTGCCGTTCCGCACTTGGGATACCGGGCCCCTCATCTATGACATCAATATGGGCATGATCGTTCGCAATTCGAAGGTTAAGATGAATCTGTCCACCATCCGGTGAGTATTTAATGGCGTTGGATAACAGGTTGTCGAGCAGGGTACGCAACTGTTCACGCTCTCCACACAGGCTAACCGCTTGCAGTTCGCTGTGCACGGAAATTTTTCGTGCCTGCAGCGCCAGGCGGTGTTTGCTGATGATTTCCGGTAGCAGCGTGTGCAGTTCGACGGTTTCCTGACGTAGCAGGCTTCTCTGCGCCAGGGCGGCATTGAAATTGAGCAGGGCCTCGACCTGCGCCTGTAGCTGAAGACTGCTTTCGCGCAGGATATCGGCTACTTCCGTTTGTTCGCTGTTAAGCGTGCCGACCACTTCCTCGCGCAGCAACTCCACGCCTTCGCGGATGGCCGTCAGTGGTGTTTTCAGCTCGTGGGAGACGTGGTGCAAAAAGGCCTGTTTTTGTTCATCCAGCTCGGACAAGCGCTGGCGCAGCCAGTCGAGTTGCTTGCTGAGTTCACGGATGTCTTGTGGGCCACCAACGCTCACCGTCATGGTTAATTCGCCGGCACCGAGACGGCGAATGGCTGCCCCCAGGCGGCGCAGCGGGCGGCTGATGAGGACGCTGAAGATGACCGCCAGGATCAGCGCCAGTGGGATCAGTCCCAGCGCCTGCCACAGCAATTGGCGCTGTACGCTTTCAACCTGGTGGGTCATGGCGTTGCTCTCTTCGGCGATCATCTGCGTGACTTCGAAGGGGATCGGCCGCGCCAGTCGGGTCAGATCGTGTTTTTCCGTCAGTCTCTGCGGCAGGCCCGCTGGCAGTTTTGCGGGCATTCCAGCCACCTTGTGAAGCTGGTGGTACAGGGCCTCCTCCTCCAGGCGCAATTGTGACAGCCGTTGCGCCAGACTATCGGTTCGGGTTAAATCTTCCAGATGGTTCATGGCCCTGGCGAGCTGGTTGCGTTGATCTTCATAGCGTTGCAACACGGCGGGATCGCGCAGAACCAGGTATTGGCCAGTGCTGCGCTCCATGTTCAGCACCTGGGTCATGATGATGCGGCTGGCTTCGACCGCCCGGGATGAGTCACGCACGGCGAGTTGCATCTGTACCGAGAGCTTGTCGATGAGCATAAATGTGTTTACCAGTGCTGCGGCGAGAGGTAGCGCGGCAAGGAAAAAGCCGATCAGTGCCAGTTGAAAGATCGAGGTGGGCAGGGTGAGCCGCATGGCGTAATTCATCACCGGTTACCAGATAGCCTGGCTGGAGAGGGAGTGGAAAATGATGTAATCAGTGGGCCAAGAATAACACCCAAAAAAATAGCCCTAAAAAATCCCATCCGTGGAATTTTATTAGAGCCGAAGGCATAAGTCAGATATTGTGCCCTCTTAACGCGCGCTGCCAGTTGGAGTGGCGAGCGATCGACGCATCCCTGCGCCGTGATAGGCCCCTACTCCCTGAGAGAGAGGAAGAGTGGAATGAGTAGGGGCCAATCAACCTTTGCCGGTTAGGCGGTGGACTTAATTTCCGCTTTCTTCGCCCTTCGGCATGACCAGTTCAAATCTGGCAAATTCAACCTCGTCCAGCACACCGTCTGTATTGAGGTCATAGGTGTCCCACTGTTCGCTCAGCCCCGGCAGTGCGGCGGCTTCTTCCTTGCTGATAGAACCGCTTTGGTCGGTATCGGCCGCCTTAAAGGTTCCATCGGCAAAAGCCGTGCCGCTGGCCAGGGTAAAGGTGAAGAGCGCTGCAAATAGTAGTTTCTGGTTCATGAAAGCTATCCTCTGTTTAGTCTTTGTCAGGCGTCCTTTAAGTAGACGTCCCTGTGGTTAGCAATGCTGCTTGCATCCGTGCGTTAGCAGTGCCGCTTGTGTCGAAGCTTGCCTCGATCCGAACTGTGGCGTGTAACATCGACTGCTGTGATCAGAGCACATTGCATGCCAGATCATTGAATCACTGTTTTTTCAGTGAGTTACAGGCCTCAGCGGGGCTTGGTCTGATTTGTTGATGGGGATGTCTGTTGCCGATTGGCGACAGATGAAGGCCCGAAGGGGGGTAACTGATTGAAATGTCATCATAATCAGTTGTCTCCATATGGAGACGGGTGTCAATTTAGTGGGCAAGCTGAGAGAGATGATGCTGGCTTAAGCTTGAGAGACGTGGAATACCGTCATTCCCGCGCAGATGGGAATCCAGCATGTAGTGTGTTACATGTGCTCTGGATGACTTGTTTTGCCCGCCTTGCGGGTCTTCGCGTCGTTCCGCCTGGAATGGGGGTGTTTTCAACTTATAAAGCCAGTGCCATTGGGGAAGTTGGGGAGTTGATTGGCACAAAATGGCCAGACCACTAGCCAAGGGCCGTGAGCAGTTTATCCAGTGCCTGGCCACGGTGGCTGAGGTGGTTTTTTACCTCGGGTGAGAGCTTTGCCGCTGCGCAGTGCTTACCGGGCACGAAAAATACCGGGTCGTATCCAAAGCCATTTTCGCCACTGGGCTGATGCAGGATGTGGCCCTCCCAGGTTCCCTGGCAGATCAGCGGCGTGGGGTCTTCGGCGTGGGTCATGAAGACCATCAGGCATTGAAAACGCGCCGTGCGTTCGGCTTCCGGCACGTCTTTCAACGATGCCAACAGTTTCTGCACATTGTCGGCATCCGTGGCGTCTGGCCCGGCGAAGCGGGCGGAATAAACGCCGGGGGCACCGTTGAGGGCGTCCACTTCCAGCCCCGAGTCGTCGGCGATGGCGGGCAGGCCGGTAGCGCGGGCGGCGTGGCGGGCCTTGAGGATGGCGTTCTCGACGAAGCTGAGTCCGGTCTCCTCGGCATCGCTCACGTTGAAGTCAGATTGTGGCAAGGCCTGCATACCCAGGCCCGCGAGGATCTGGTTGATCTCGCGCAGCTTGCCGCGGTTGCCGCTGGCCAGTACGACCTTCTCGGGTAGGGCCTTGCCGGTGTTCATTTTTTGTCCTTTGTTAGGGTGTTTGCCACAGAGACACAGAGGACACAGAGAAGCAGCAATTGAAAATATTGCTGCAAAGGCCGCAAAGGGAGGCGAAGGCAAAAATATAAAAACGTTGCGCTTCCTTTTTGCGGCGAAACCTGGGCTTTCTCTGTGCTCTCCGTGCTTTTGTGGCGTATTATTAGCCTACGACGGGCTCAACACCTCACGCTGATGCTCAATCAGCTCGGCGATGCCGGACTTGGCCAGCCCCAGCATGGCGTCCAGCTCGTCTTGACGGAAGGCGTGGCCTTCGGCGGTGCCCTGCACTTCGATGAAGGCGCCGGCGTCGTTCATGACCACGTTCATATCAGTTTCGGCATTGGAGTCTTCGTCGTAGTCCAGATCCAGCACCGGGGTGCCGTTGAAGATGCCCACGGATACCGAGGCCACCTGGCCGATGATGGGGTTCTTTTTCACCTTGCGCTGATCCACCAGCCACTGCATGGCGTCGGCAAGGGCAACAAAACCGCCGGTGATCGAGGCGGTGCGGGTGCCGCCGTCGGCCTGGATGACATCGCAATCGACGGTGATATTACGCTCGCCCAGGGCCTCCAGGTTGACCACCGCACGCAGCGAACGGGCAATCAGGCGCTGGATCTCCATGGTGCGTCCGCCCTGCTTGCCACGCGCCGCCTCGCGGCCCATGCGCGAGCCGGTGGAGCGTGGCAGCATGCCGTATTCGGCCGTCACCCAGCCACGGCCCTGACCCTTGAGCCAGCGCGGGATGCGATCCTCGACGGTGGCGGTGCACAGCACCTTGGTGTCACCGAACTCCACCAGTACCGAGCCTTCGGCGTGTTTGGTGTAGTTGCGGGTGAAGTTGATGTCGCGCAATTGCTCGGCTGAGCGGCCGCTGGGTCGCATGGTGTGTCCTTGTTTCGGTGTGATTCGTTGTGGGCGCGCATTATACCCGTGAGGCGGAGGGGGAGGCCAGCCGGGGGCTGGACGCGGGCTTGTAATTCTGTTCTAATGCGCGGCTCTCGCGTTTTTCGGGATCTTCGTGGTTCTCCGGCGCGCTGTACAAAATAACGAAATTCAGAGACTGAAGTCATGGCTAAAGTATGTCAGGTCACCGGTAAGCGTCCCATCACCGGTAACAACGTTTCCCACGCTAACAACAAGACCCGGCGCCGTTTTCTGCCGAATCTGCATTCCCACCGTTTCTGGGTCGAGAGCGAAAATCGTTACGTTCGCCTGCGTGTTTCCGCCAGTGGTATGCGCACTATCGACAAGAAAGGCATCGACGCAGTGTTGAGCGAAATGCGCCGCCGCGGCGAAAAGGTTTAAAGCGCCCGCAGCGAATTTAATTCCGTGCTCGCAGCAGCGGCCCCTAAAGGAGAAAAGAAATCATGCGTGATAAAATCAGACTTGTTTCCAGCGCCGGTACCGGTCATTTTTACACCACTGACAAGAACAAGCGCAACATGCCGGAAAAAATGGAGATCAAGAAGTTTGATCCCGTCGTCCGTAAGCATGTGATGTACAAAGAAGCAAAGATCAAGTAGGGATCTTGAATTCCTGATAAGAGCCCGGTTTTTACCGGGCTTTTTTTTGCCCGGTTTTCTGTCATTATTGCCGCCTTGATACGCCCCGCCGTATTTGTACAATTTAGAGGAGTCTCTCCGTGTTATTACGCAAACTGTTGATCGTCATCTTTTTATTCTCTTTGTTCTCTGCCAGCAGTAGTCTGGTCATGGCGCAGGGTTTGGATATCAATCTTGGCAACAAGAGCGCCAGCTTCCGCTACAATGCCTTTGTTGGCGGTTCGACCTTCGGTCGCACCGAGCTTAATTTTGGCGTTCTCTATAACGAAGACAAGAACCGCTACGCCGACATCGGCCTGCTGGTGGTCGATACGGCCGGCAGCAAGGCCCCCGGACTGGAGGTCGGCATCGGCCCCAAGGTCATGTTCATGTGGGAAGACGAGCGGGACGTCAAAGGTGCCGCGATTGCCCTGGGTGGACGCCTGAATTTCAAACCGCAGAAGATGAAACGCCTGCGTTTGGGGCTGGAGGGTTATTTCGCACCCAGTATTACCTCGTTCCTGGATCTCGACAATGCCTATACGCTGGAGGGGCGGGTAGGTTATGAGATTTTGCCGACGGCTACGGCCTATGTCGGTTATCGCCGTATCCAGGCTTCGTTCAACAAGAGCCAGGGTACGCACGCCATTGATCAGGGCGCCTTTCTGGGTATTCAGCTCTTTTTCTAATCCCTCCCCGCGCGGGCGCAGACCCAGACCTCAACCCGGGCAGCGCCTGCGTCACGCAGGGTGCGGGCCAGCTCCTGTACCGTGCAGCCGGTCGTCATCACGTCATCGACGATGGCAATACGGCCTGCCAACTTCTGTCTCACGCCAAAGGCCCCCTTGAGGTTGCTGTGCCG
>JALTPW010000136.1 GCA_026999335.1 Chromatiales bacterium | reverse complement strand
GACATCCAATCTCAAGATATTCCCGGCCTGTGTTCAAACTGCTGTCAGGCTGGGATAATCCGGGTGTATATTTTGTAAGAAGTTGTTTTGATAAGGAAATTTCTTGCAGGTTTAGCCGCACCGGCAACAGGTAAAGCCTTTGTTCCGATTCAGATCCGGACAATAATAATCCACCGGCGGCCTGACCTATTCACTCGCCTGCCCGGAGGCAGCGGTGCCGTATTGTCCGATGCATCATCCGCAACCCCGTCCTTTGTCGCAGACTTGCCGGGCACCTACCGTTGCACAGCTGATCGTCAGCAACGGCCGGATCGACAGTTCCCCCACCACAGCGACCATCGAGACCACGCAGGCCATGGTCAGCGCGCCGGATTGTGGTGGGGTAGACCCAGACTAGACCGCTGCCGAAACATCGATTAGCGGTGCGGGTCTGTCGGTGGGTACTATCACCACCGTCACCGAAGGCCCGGCCCCCGCTTCAGCATGCAACGCCCGGTGCCTGCAAAGACCGTTACCACTATCCCCGGCGGCCTGGAGTGTATCGCCAATGGCAAGGGGATGTTGAATCAGTAAGGTAGTCCTCCGGCTCTGCCGAGGGACTACCAAAGGTTTGACCTATACCGCGGTCATTGTAAATCTCTGAACTCGACCAAGAGCAGGAGATTTTCGGCAGCGCGGGTCGCGGCGTGATGCATTTCGATCCGGTTTTTATGGTTTTTCGGTTCCCGGTATTTCCTGCGCAGCCAAGTCAAAGGTATATACCCCGTCAAAGGGTTCCCCTTTTTCTGTTGGAAAATATCTTGCCTTATTGACAATCAAGGCATCGGAAAAGTCGGCCTCTTTCCTTTTGCCGCCAACCTTGACCGGCTTTGCCTGCCGGTAGTCGTTCAACGCCCGCCATACGGTCTGCCCGTCTTCAAAGCAGAGGTTCGGCTCTTCGAACAGTGAGTTGATCACATCCACAATCGCCGTTTTATCCAGCCTGTATTTTTTTCCTTTGAGTGTCCACAGAGTTTCGGTTAACACTACGTCTGTTATCAGCACAGGCGCAGAGCCATTAATCAACTTGCCGGCTTCGACTGATTGCTTCTCGTCATCCCACAGTAAGTAACGAAGCAATACATTGGTATCGATGGCGATCATGCCGTGCTAATCCAAAGCACTCCGCAAGGACTCTTCGTCGGTTACCGAAGCATCGCCTGCAATATGCTTGAGCATCCCTTTGGCTGCACCCGCTGTTTTTTTGACAATGGTGATGTGGCCATCGGCAACAAAGCTTTGGTATGTGTCACCGGGCTTGATGCCTGCCTGTCGGCATTGATCAACAGGTAATGTGATTTGTCTTTTCGAACTAACGGTTGGCATTTTGCTGCTCTCTTTACTTGCTGGAGATAAGTAAAGAATAGCAATGTCTTTACTATATTGCCAGATGTAAAGAATTGGTGGTATTAAGCGGTAACTGGATGGCACAGGTACTGTCGTTGCAAGATTCATCGGCGCCAGCAGACCCAACGTGTCAGATTACACGCCCAAGGGTGGTAACGCCTACCGTATCTCTCCGATCACTCGGGCGATCCAGGGCGGGTTGTCAATACTGTCGATGGTGGGGATAAGGCTTGACAAATCAGGGTTTGGTGCAGTATTCTGCGCCGCTTTTTTAATGAATTCACCAGCGGATAATCCGCCCGGATCAACACACGGAAAAGGCCATGAAACGTACCTTTCAACCCAGCACCATTCGTCGCAAGCGCACTCACGGTTTTCGTGCCCGCATGAGCACCAAGGCCGGCCGTAAGATTATCAGCGCGCGCCGCGCCAAGGGCCGCAAGAGATTGAGTGCCTGAGTCAGGGGAAATCGTGGTCGGCAGGCCCGGATCAGTCTTCTGAACGGATCGCAAAGTCCGCCAGGCCCCAGGGATTTCCCCGCCAGCTGAGATTGCTGAGTCGGGGAGATTTCCAGCGCGTCTTCAATGATACCCGGTGTAAATCCGTGGATGAGTGTTTGCTGGTGCTGGCAACGCCCAATGGCCGTGAGTACCCGCGCCTCGGGCTTGCCATCAGCAAGCGCAACATCAAGACCGCTGTTGGGAGAAATCGTGTCAAGCGTCTGGTGCGCGAGAGTTTTCGCCGTCATCGGCAACAGCTGGCCGGCCTGGATATCGTGGTGCTCAGCCGCAATGCCACCCACGACTCAAGCAACCCAAGCCTGCTGCATTCCCTGAATCGCCACTGGCGCCGATTGGTAAAACGATGCGCAAATTCCTCATCCTCCTGATCCAGGCTTACCGTTACCTGCTCAGCCCACTATTGGGCCCTCATTGCCGATATCACCCAAGTTGCTCTTCCTATGCGCAGATGGCATTGGAACGTCATGGCGTGATGCGTGGTAGTGCAATGGCAGTGAAAAGGCTGTGTCGTTGCCACCCTTGGCATGAAGGCGGTTTTGACCCTGTCCCGGAAAAGAAAAATTGAATTATCATGGATAACCAGCGTTTATTGCTTTTCGTTGCACTTTCACTTGTATTGATGTTGCTGTTCAGTGCCTGGCAGGAACAAAATGCTCCGGCCCCTGCGGAACAACAGACAGGGCAGACTTCCGCGGATCCCAGTGCACCTTCGGTGGCGCCGTCGCCGCCTGCGGATGGGCCGAGCGTCTTGCCCGCCGAAAGGCCTGCGGTGGCTGAATCTTCGACAGCGTCAGCGGCGATTGGTGGCCAGCATATCCTGGTGGAGACCGATGTGCTGCGGGTGGAAATCAATACCGCTGGTGGCGAGGTGAGTCGTGCGGCGCTGCTGGCCTATCCCTGGACGATGGACGATCCTGAGCCAGTACAGTTGCTGGACAATCGCCTGCCTAGCCTGTTTATTGCCCAGTCGGGTCTAGTAAGCACCGAGGGTTCCGCGCCGGATCATCATGCCCTCTATCGGGTAGAAAAAACCGAGTATCGTCTCGGTGCAGGAGAAGACAGCCTCACGGTACGTCTGAATTGGCAAAGTGAAGACGGCGGCGTCAGTGTGGTCAAGACCCTCACCTTCCACCGCGACAGCTACATCATCGACGTAGACTTTGAAGTGACCAGCGTCGACAAGCCCTGGAGAGGGCGCGCCTATGAGCAGTTGCAGCGCACCAAGGTTGCCGAGCGTGGCCAATCCACCTTCATCTACACCTTCATGGGGGGTGTGGTGTCCAGCGAATGGGATCCCTACGAGAAAGTCCACTTCGATGATATGGCCAGCTGGAAGCCCGAGCAGAGCTACAGCAGGGGTGGCTGGGTTGCCATGTTGCAGCACTATTTTTTCAGTGCCTGGATTCCCGATGCCGATGCGCCCAGTCATTTTTACACCAAGGCATTGGCCGATGGCCGCTACTTGATTGGTCGCTCCGGTGCGGAACAGACGGTTCACGCCGGTGACACGGCACACTTCCATAGCCGTCTGTTCGTGGGCCCCAAGGTGCAAGAGCGCCTGGAAAAGATCGCCCCCAACCTGCGTCTGTCCGTGGACTATGGCGTGCTGGATATTCTCGCCAAGCCGGTGTTCTGGTTGTTGAACCACATCCACTCGCTGGTCGGTAACTGGGGCCTGGCGATCATCCTGGTGACCCTGGTTATCAAGCTGGTGTTCTACAAGCTATCACAGGCCAGCTATCGCAGCATGGCGAAGATGCGCCATTTTGCACCCAGGATGAAAGAGCTGAAGGAACGCTATGGCGACGACCGCCAAAAATTCAGTAAGGCGATGATGGAGATCTACAAGAAGGAGAAAATCAACCCGCTTGGTGGTTGCCTGCCGATGTTGGTGCAGATCCCTGTCTTTATCGCCCTCTATTGGGTTTTGTTGGAGAGTGTCGAACTGCGTCAGGCGCCATTCATGCTGTGGATTCAGGATCTGTCGACCAAGGATCCCTACTATGTCCTGCCGGTCATCATGGGCCTGAGCATGTTCATTCAGCAGAAGCTGAATCCACCGCCCCTGGATCCTATTCAGCAGAAGATCATGTCCTTCCTGCCGTTGATTTTCACGGTTTTCTTCGCCTTCTTCCCGTCGGGTCTGGTGCTGTATTGGGTGGTCAACAACCTGCTGTCCATTGCCCAGCAGTGGTATATCACTCGACAAATCGAGGATCAGGCAGCCGGCAAGGACAAGACCTGATCGCGGCGCGGTCGTGAGCGAAGCAAAGACCGCCGCTGATACCATTGCCGCACAGGCGACCCCTCCCGGACGTGGGGGGGTGGGCATCGTGCGGGTCTCCGGGCCAGCCGCAGCTAACATTGCCGAAGCTCTGCTGGGCCGCCTGCCGCAGCCGCGCATGGCTGAATACCTGCCCTTTCGTGATACCGATGGCACGGTGCTGGACACCGGCCTTGCCCTGTATTTTCCCAATCCCCATTCTTTCACCGGCGAAGACGTGCTGGAACTGCATGGCCACGGCGGCCCGGTGGTCATGGATCTGCTGCTCGGCCGCTGCCTTGCGTTGGGTGCGCGCATGGCCCGCCCGGGCGAATTTTCCGAGCGCGCCTACCTCAACGACAAGATGGATCTGGCCCAGGCCGAGGCGGTGGCGGATCTCATCGACAGCGCCTCCGTGCAGGCCGCGCGGCTGGCGGTGCGTTCCCTGCAGGGCGTATTTTCTCAGCGGGTGCACGAGCTGCGCGAAGCGCTCACCGAACTGCGTGTGTACGTGGAATCCGCCATCGATTTCCCCGAAGAAGAGATCGATTTTCTCAGTGACGGTGCCGTGGCTGCACGACTGGCCACAGTGCAGCAGCGTCTCAATGAGACCCGGGCCCAGGCGCGTCAGGGCAATCTGCTGCGTGAAGGCATCCGCGTGGTCATCGCCGGCCGCCCCAATGTCGGCAAGTCCACCCTGCTAAATACTCTCTCCGGGCGCGAAAGCGCCATCGTCACGGAGATTCCCGGCACCACCCGCGATGTGTTGTGTGAACACATCGCCATCGATGGTCTGCCCCTGCACATTATCGATACCGCCGGCCTGCGTGAATCCACCGACGCCGTGGAACAGGAGGGTGTGCGCCGTGCCTGGGCGGAGATTGAATCCGCCGATCACATCCTGCTGCTACATGCCGCCGACAGTCATGATGACGACAGCGAACTGCACGCCCGCCTGGCCACCGCCGGCCCGCCACTGACCCGCCTGTGGACCAAGATCGATCTCAGCGGCGATCTGCCCCGCCGGCGCGAAACGGCACAGGGGGTGGAACTGTGGCTGTCGGCCCACAGTGGAGCCGGACTCGACGAGCTGCGCCGGCATCTCAAAGCTTGTGCCGGCTACCAGCCCGGCGGTGAGGGTCAGTTCATGGCCCGCCGCCGCCATCTCGATGCCCTGGCACGTGCCAGTGATCATCTTTCATGTGGTAGTGCCCAGTTGCACGATGCGGCGGCGGGAGAGTTGTTGGCCGAAGAGCTGCGGCAGGCACAGCAGGCACTGGGTGAAATCACCGGTGAATTCAGCGCCGACGACCTGCTGGGGGAGATTTTTTCCAGCTTCTGCATTGGAAAATGAAAGTAATGTATCGCCTTGATCTATGTCATGGTGATATTTATCTTCTTGCTTACTCTTTCATACGATTAATGCTAAATTTTTTCGATAACCCAATAGTATTGGCAGGGAGGTAAATGATGAAAAGTGTTTGCAGAGTGTCTGGTCTTGTCCTGGCACTGGTTGCCTTGGCGCTACTGTCGCCCGTGCAGGCCGGCAGTGAGCGTCTGGTGATGGTGATGTCAGTACAGAAAATGTCGCACGATCAGCTGGTGCACGTGCGTTTTCAGGACAATCAGGGTCATTCCCTGCACAGCGATGTGATGAAGCGGCTGGCGGTTCGTCGTGGTAACTGCGATACGGGCCGGGAACTGTTGATGCCGGAAGACTACAAATTCGGCTTCAGCCCGGAAAAAGAAATGGGTATTTATCTGTCGCCACAGGCTTGGAAGGATGCAGCGTTGTGTTTTTCCGATCCGGAATTTGGTCAGTTGCAGACGACTGTGACCAGAAAAGATGTTGGGCAGTCCATCGTGCGGGTATTCAAGTAGTCAGGACTGAGGAGCCACGCTCAGTCCCCAGTCCTCAGCAAGTAGCCTGAGTTGAGCGTAGCGAAACCCGGGAGTTTATCGTGCTGTCTCCCCCGGGTTTCGCAGGCTCAACCCAGGCTACGTTTTTGACGGTATAATTAATGACTTACGTGAGGTGCGACTCAAATATGGGTTAAATAAGCGCCATTCTCCTCAGTCCCCTTTCCTCCACATCCGGGTTAACATACGCGGCATGATTTTCTGTGCCGAATTCTATGTACCTTGCGGGTTGTCCCGCGCGTGAATTCCCGCCGTCGCACGAAATACCGGTCTACCGCGATCATCCTGCTGGCGGCGGCGAAGCTGTTGCTTTTTCCCTCAATGGCGGCCGGCGAGGCGGGAAAATGGCGTTATTGTCTTCCGGCCCCCCGCTTTGCCGAACCGCCGCCGATCCCGGCGGATGATAAGCTGCATTTCAGCGCCGATTCTGCCGAGGCGGAAGGCGGTCGTTATCGCCTTTGGGGAAATGTGCTGGGACAGCGCGGTGCGCAAAATCTGTTTGCCGATCAGATGACATACGATATCGGGAGCGAGATCGCGCAGGCGCAAGGAAAAGTACGTTACCGTCACGGCGAGCGACTCTTGTTCGGCGCCCGGGCCGATATGGCCCTGGACAGCGAGACCGGCGAAATCAGCGGGGCCAGTTTCTGGTTGCTGGACAAACACCTGCGTGGCCGGGCCGAGACGCTGATGATCGACGGCCCTGAGCAAATGCGCCTGCAAAGCACCCTGTTTACCACCTGTGACGAGGGCAATGAATTCTGGCGCCTGAAGGCCGTCCGTCTGCGGCTGGATCAGGCCGAGAATGTGGGCATTGCCCATCATGCACGGCTGGAGCTGCTGAGCGTGCCGGTGTTTTACACACCCTATCTGAGTTTTCCACTGGCCGGCCGCAAGACGGGTTTCCTGCTGCCGACTATCGGTGAATCGTCGCGCTCCGGCGACGAGTTCAGCCTGCCCTGGTACCTCAACATCGCCGCAGATAAAGACGCCACCCTGACGCCCAAATACATGAGCAAGCGCGGCATTTTGTGGGATGGCGAATTCCGCTATCTCAATGCCCGTAGCCGTGGCGACATCCAGCTTGCCTATCTGTCCGGGGATAAAATCTTTGGTGAGGATCGTAACGCGGTCAGTTTCAACCATCTCGGTGACCCCGCCCCCGGTTGGCGTACCAGCCTGCGTTATCAGCGGGTGTCGGATGGTGAATACCTCAATGATTTCGGCAATCAGCTCAATGTCACCAGCATCACTCACTTGGAAAGTCGCGCCGATGTGAGCTACCGCGATACCTACTGGGGCACTACCGTGATGGTGCAAAAGTATCAGACGCTGGATCTGTCACGGCCGCTCACTTCACGTCCCTACGCTCGCTTGCCGCAGATCAAGCTGGACATGTCGACCCTGCGCATCGGTGGTGGGCTGGAACTGGATGCTCGTGCCGAACTGGTGCGTTTCGACCGCGAAGGCGGTGTCATCGGCAACCGTATCGATGTCCAGCCGTCGATCTCCCTGCCCATGGAATCGGCTGCGGCCTTCTTGATGCCGCGACTGGGCTTTCGCCACACCCGCTATTCCCTACAGCGCTCCGCGCCGGACAGCGATGCAAGCCCACTGCGCAACCTGCCCCTGTTCAGTGTGGACTCCGGGTTGTTTTTCGAGCGCAATCTGCGCGGTGATGGCCGTGCCACCCTGCAGACCCTGGAGCCACGTCTGTTCTATCTTTATGTGCCTTACGTGGATCAGTCCGAACTGATCGTTGACGAAAATGGTGCGTCGCGGGTGTTCGATAGCAGCCGGCCGCTGCTCAGCATCGGTCAGATGTTTCGTGACAACCGCTTTAACGGTGCCGACCGCATGGGTGATGCCAACCAGCTGAGCGCGGTATTGACCAGTCGTTTTCTCGATAAGGGTGGACGGGAACTTGCCCGCGCCTCGCTGGGTCGTATTTTCTATTTCAGTGACCGTGAAGTCACCCTGCCCGGCAAGGTTGTGGAGACGCAGTCGGCCTCGAACTGGTTGGGTGAAGTGAGCACTCACTGGACATCTTCGCTCAGCGGCCGTCTAAATCTGGAATGGGATGCGCTGGAAAGTGAGACGGCACGTGGCAATGCCAGCGTACGCTATCGCCCAGGCCCGCGCAGCGCCTTGAACCTGGGTTACCGTTTCGAACGTGACCGCCTCGAACAGACCGACATCTCCCTGATGTGGCCGCTCTGGAAAGGCCTCAGCGTGCTGGGCCGGCATCGATATTCGCTGCAGGATTCCGTGCTGCTGGAGAGCGTGGCCGGTTTTGAATATGAGAGCTGTTGCTGGATTTTCCGTGCCTTGAAGCGCCGCTACCGGGTCAATGTCAGTGAAGAGCAATTGAGTGATACCTTTTGGTTCCAGTTGGAGCTAAAGGGTCTGTCCAGCGTGGGGCGGGATGTCGAAAGCCTGCTGGGGCGTGATATCCTAGCGCGCTGATGTCTCATGGGCGATGGTGCTTGCCGCCCAATCGATATTAATGGAGTCGTGGCTGCTATTCGCCACAGAGGCACGGGGTACACAGAGAATTGCAGGCCAAAGTTCGTGCGAATCGATAGCGAGTCAGGTTGATATTAACCCGATAATTAAACATATTTTTTGTATTTTTTTGTGACATCACAGCGTGGCGTCATGAGTTCAGTGGTATTCAGCCGTTCTCCATGTCTTCTGTGATGAACGAATGAATACGAAACTGTGAAAAATTTCTGGAATCCATTGTGTTGAGAAAAGTTGTCTTCCCTTCCCTGGCCGGGTTCGCCCTGCTGTTGATATCACCCCTGTCCCCCACTTTGGCGGCGGATGGCACGGTTGCACAAGATGCTACAGGTCAGGACAGCAGGGAACTGCTGGATCGGGTGGTCGCCATCGTCAACGACGATGTCATCACCGAGCAGGAACTGGCCAGCGAGGTGACGATGATCAAGGGTCAGCTGCGTGCGCAGAATACCCGCATCCCCCCGGATGATGTCCTGAAGCAGCAGATCCTCGACCGTATGGTGCTGCGCAGTATCCAGCTGCAATTGGCGAAAAAGGCGCATATCAGTGTCGATGACGAAACCCTCAACCGCACCCTGGAAAATATTGCCCGGCAGAACAATCTGACGCTGCTGGAGTTTCGCGATGTGCTCGAAAGAGAGGGTATGCAGTATCAGCACTTCCGTGAAAATATGCGCGATGAAATCACCATCAACCGCTTGCAGAAACGCCAGGTCAATGACCGTATCAATATCACGTCTCAGGAGATCGATGCTTTTCTCGCCAATCGTGCCCTGCAGACCGGCACTCAGTACGAATACCAGCTGGGGCATATCCTTATCAGCGTGCCTGAGGCCGCCAGCCCGGAGGCCATCGCCAGCGCACGTGAAAAGGCAAAAAAGGTCGTTGACGAATTGCACGCCGGAGCCGATTTTGCCGAAACGGCCGTGGCCGTTTCCGATGGCCGTCAGGCCTTGGAAGGTGGCCGTCTGGACTGGCGTGAGGCCGCTGCTCTGCCCAGTCTGTTTGCCGACTGGATCATCGGCCGCGAGGTAGGTGCCATCAGTGATGCTATCCGTAGCCCCAGCGGATTTCACATCATTACGCTGCTGGACAGGCGCAGCAATCAGCCGCAGTTGCTGGTGACCCAGACCCATGTGCGTCACATCCTGCTGCGCGTCGATGACCCGACCCGCAGTGACCGTGTCCGTCAGCGTATCGAAGACTTAAAACTGCGCATCGAGTCCGGTGAGGACTTTGCCGATTTGGCGCGCGCCAATTCCGATGACCCGGGTTCCGGTTCGCAGGGTGGCGATCTTGGCTGGGTGAACCCCGGCACCATGGTTGTGCCATTTGAAAAGGCTATGGATGCCCTGCCGGTGGGGCGGATCAGCGATCCGGTGCAGAGTCAGTTCGGTTGGCATCTCATCGAGGTACTGGGACATCGTGAGCAGGATCGTACCGAAGACATGCAGCGCAACAAGGCCCGCGAGGCCATTCGCGCCAGCAAGCTGGAGCCCGCCATGCAGACCTGGCTGCGTCGCTTGCGAGACGAGGCCTATGTGGAGATGCGCTTGTAACAGCGTTTGTTAGCCACAGAGGCACGAAGGGCACAGAGAAAAACCTTTTAATGTATGTTTCGTCATTCCGGCGCAAGCCGGAATCCAGAGACAGGCTGTGCTTTGCCCGACACGACAAACAATTATCGATTTTCTCTGTGTCTCTGTGGCAAACCCGGATTCATGTATTTCAGCTGCCGTTCAAACTCAGGCCGTAGTCTCCACCCATGACCGCTTTCGTTCCAAGACTTGTTTTCACCCCCGGCGAACCTGCGGGCATCGGCCCTGAACTTTGCGTGCGGCTGGTTCAGCGGAATCTGCCGGCGCAGATCGTCGCGGTGGCCGATCCGCAATGGCTGAGCGAGACCGCACGGCACATGGGTCTGCCCCTGCAAATCACGCCCTTCGATCCACAGGCGCCTGTCCAGCCGCAGCGTGCCGGGGTGTTGAGCGTGCTGCCGGTACCGCTGGCGGCGCCCGTCACCGCGGGGCAATTGTGCACGGCCAACGGCGCCTATGTGCTGGCGACGCTGGATGCGGCGGTGGATGGCTGTCGCAAAGGGCGTTTCGATGCCCTGGTCACCGGCCCTATTCATAAAGGCGTGATTAACGATTATCTGCATTCCATCGATACCGAAGCCGGCAAGGTCTTTTACGGTCACACGGAATATCTGGCCGAGCGCAGCGGTGGTGGTTTGCCGGTGATGATGCTGGCCAGCGAGGGCCTGCGGGTGGCGTTGGTCACGACCCACCTGCCGTTGGTCGAGGTGCCGGCCGCCATCACCCGTGAGCGTCTGCGCGAGACCCTTGATATTCTGCACGCCGATCTGCAGAAAGACTTTGCTATCGCGCAGCCGCGTATACTGGTCTGTGGACTCAATCCCCACGCTGGTGAAAACGGCCACCTGGGGCGTGAGGAAATCGATGTGATTATTCCGGTACTGGAGGAACGGCGTCGGCGCGGCTGGCAGTTGCTGGGCCCGCTGCCGGCGGATACCCTGTTCACCCCGGACAACCTAATGCGCGCCGATGTGGTGTTGGCCATGTATCATGACCAGGGTCTGCCGGTGCTCAAACATCAAGGGTTTGGCCGCGCCGTGAATATCACCCTCGGTCTGCCGCTGATCCGCACCTCCGTGGATCACGGCACGGCACTGGAACTGGCCGGCACGGGCCGGGCCCGAATAGACAGCCTCAATCTGGCTGTGGAACTGGCCGCCGAGATGGCAATCAAGAGACAGGCAAGCCTATGAACGATCACCGTCCACGTAAGCGCTTCGGGCAGAATTTTCTCCAGGATCCGAACGTGGTGGCAAAAATCGCCCACGCCATCGCCCCCCGCCCCGATGACCATCTGGTCGAGATCGGCCCCGGCCTGGGCGCCCTGACCGAGGCGCTGCTGCCGCAGGTGGAGGCGATGGACGCGGTGGAGCTGGATCGTGACTTGATTCCCAAGCTGGCACAGCGTTGCGGTGTTCTCGGCCAGCTGCGGATTCACAGCGCCGATGCGCTGAAATTCGACTTCGCTGACCTTGTCGCCGATGGCCGGCCGTTGCGCATCATCGGCAACCTGCCCTACAACATCTCCACTCCACTGATGTTCCATCTGCTGAAAAGCCGCGCCGTGATTCGCGATATGCACTTCATGTTGCAAAAAGAGGTGGTGGATCGGCTGGCCGCGACGCCGGGCGGCAAGGATTACGGCCGTCTCAGCGTGATGATGCAATATCACTGTGCAGTGGACTCCCTGTTTGACGTGTCGCCCGGGGCCTTCAATCCGCCACCCAAGGTGAATTCCGCCGTGGTGCGCCTGCGTCCCTGGGAGAGGCCACCGGTTGCGGTGGCGGATGTCACCGTACTGGAAAAACTGGTGACCCAGGCTTTTTCCCAACGCCGCAAGACCCTGCGCAATACCCTCAAGGGTCTGCTCAGTGCCGAACAGATCAGCGCCCAGGACATCGACCCGACCCGTCGTGCCGAGACTTTGAGTCTGACGGAATTCGCTGCCTTGGCACGGGCGGTCAGATGAGCGGGGAATCGGTTTAATGGCCTTTGGATTCGCAGGTATCGTGGAATTGTTGCTGGCGCCGCCGGGGTTGTCGATCTGGCTGATACTGGCGGGTGTCTGGTTGCTGTACCGTCGCCGGCGCTCACGTCTGGGCCTTGGCCTGGCTGGTTCGGGACTAGCCTTGCTCTATCTGTTCAGTACGCCCATCGTCACCCAGGGACTGTTGTCCATGTTACAGACCACGCCAGTGATTCCGCCCATATTGCTGGATGGGCAAGGTGCCCAGGCCATCGTCGTGCTGGGTGCCGGGCGGCGTGAAAATGCTGCGGAGTATGGTATCGACACCCCGAATTCACTGGCGCTGGAACGTCTGCGTTATGCGGCCTGGATTGCACGTCGCACGGATCTGCCGGTATTGGTGAGCGGTGGTCTGGCGAAGGATGGCCGCCCACCCGAGGCCATGCTGATGATGGAAGTCATGGAGGCGGAATATGGCGTACCCATTCGCTGGGTGGAATCCGACAGTCGTACCACCTTTGAAAATGCTCGCTACAGTAGTCAGATCCTGCGGGCTGCACAGGTCAAGCGGGTGCTCCTGGTGACTCATGCCTGGCACATGCCGAGGGCGATGTGGTCATACAAACATTTCGGTATCGACGTGGTGCCGGCACCGACGGTTTTTGAGCGGCGGGGTGATGGTGGCCTGATCGTAAAGGATTTTTTGCCCAATGCACGGGCCTTGCAAAAAACCGCTTACGCCTTTCATGAATATTTGGGCAGCCTGTGGTATCGGCTGCGTTATTCGTAAGTGGGCAGGTTTTTCATGCCCACGTGGAATATGCGTCAACCGCGTGGGCATGAAAAACGTACCCACCCGACATGACTGCTTTATACAAATTCATGAAAGACCCGGACTAAAGCCGGCCCAGCTCTCGATTCAGTTTTTCCTCGATCCGTTTCTTGTATTTTAGATAGTTGATCGCCTGCACCTCTCCGTTGCGCTGGTTACCCAGCAGGCTGGGCGAAAGATCGACATCGGTGATATAGATGGGATATTTCAGGCCGCTGCCACGCTTGTTCAGTACATAGCACGCCACTTCGCGAAATAGATCCTTGCCGTGGGCCAGGGTGGAGAATTCGGCATCGTTGCAGTACACGGTGAAGGCGGTGCCATGCTCCATCAGATCACCAATCACCTGTACATTGAAATAACATCGTCCCGCTTCCGGCTGCATCGACTGACGTTCAAAACTGTATTTATTACGGATTTTTGTTACCTTGAAAATTTCCAGACCATCGAGTAACAGAGCAGCGCTGTCATCATGAAACAGATAGCTTTGCCGGCTGAGAATGGAATCAAAAAAAAGACTGTACTGATTGATCAATGAGGCATCATCAAAGTAGGCAACACTCTGATGAAACAGAGCCCCATTCTGGTCGAGTACGAAGATATCCACTTCACGACCCTGTTGCAGATAGAACATCTGGATCAGGCCGCTGCGGTTGCGTTTCAAAATGGCGGGCAGCGCTGTATCGAGCAGCGCCCTGCGGTCAACCGTGATATTGATCAGGCTTGACTGGGGTTCGCTCAGATGTTCCATCAGGTCAGCGTAACTTTCTTGTCGCGAATAGAGGAAAGATCCTTGCTCAGATTCTAACACGTAATAGGATTTCTCGACCTGCAACACATAGCGTACCCGGCTGTCTTCATGACAGTGATAGAAAACCTGCGAAATATCTTGATACAGTTCTTCGATACGCCGTGCGATGGCATTGCTGTGGCTGGAGGAAAAACTAAAGGCCGAAAGTTCGGTGGGTTCATCCATGCCGGCATGGATGTTCATGCG
>JALTPW010000135.1 GCA_026999335.1 Chromatiales bacterium | reverse complement strand
TTGTCTGCGCGTGGGGGGAAAATAGGGGAAGAGGGGAAGAAATAATGGGCGGCAGATAGTGGTGAGTGGATTGTGGCGCTATTATACGCAGCAAACAAGTAATCATCTATGCAAATACCGTCGATTGAGGACAAGCGATGCAAAGCTTTTGGAATGACGCCGAGGCCCGGGCCTGTGGCGGGGATGTACTGAAGTTACGGGTTTATACCTCACGATTGCTGGGGCGCGAGCCCTCGCTGGTGCTGCACGGTGGTGGCAATACCTCGGTGAAGGCCGAGGCCGGGAATCTTTTTGGCGATGCGGAAGCCGTGCTTTACGTCAAGGGTAGCGGCTGGGATCTGGCCACCATCGAGGCCGAGGGTTTCGCCCCGGTGCGTCTCGATGTGTTGCAACGCATGGCCGCGCTGCCAACGCTGTCCGACCCGCAGATGGTACGCGCCCAGCGCGCGGCGATGACCGACCCCTACGCCCCTAATCCCTCGGTGGAGGCCATCCTGCACGCCATTATTCCCTTCAAGTTTGTCGACCATACCCACGCCGATGCCGTGGTGACGCTGACCAACACCCCCGATGGTGAGGCGCGCATCCGTGCACTCTATGGTGAACGTGTGTTGGTGGTGCCTTACGTCATGCCCGGCTTCGTGTTGGCGAAGAAGATCTGGGAGATGACCGCCGCTATCGACTGGTCGCAGCTCGATGGCATGGTACTGATGAACCATGGCGTGTTCAGCTTCGCCGACGACGCACGCGCGAGCTACGAGCGCATGATCGCGCTGGTGAGCCAGGCCGAGGAGGCGCTGGTGGCAGAGGGGGCGGCGGTGGTCTGTGCCAACGACCAGCCGGGTACACCGCAAGCGGACGAGCTGTTAGCTCTGAGCGAGCTGCGCCACGCCGTGTCCACTGCCCGTGGCAGGCCGGTGGTGGTGCACTGGGATCGCTCCGCCGAGGCGCGCGGTTTTAGCGCCCGTGACGATGTGGCGGATATCGTCACCCGCGGCCCATTGACCCCGGATCACGTCATTCGCACCAAGCGCGTGCCGCTGATTGTGTGCGAGGGTGCTGACACCACTCGCTATGCCGACGAATACCGCACCTACTTCGAGCGCAATGCGACTCCCGACCTGACCTGCCTCGACCCCGCCCCGCGCTGGGCGGTATGGCCTGGTCACGGCACCCTGGCCTTTGGCGCCAGCGTGAAAGAGGCCGGCATCATCGCCGATATCAGCCGTCACACCATCGCCGCCATTCAGCGTGCTGAATGCCTGGGCGGTTGGCGCGCATTGCCGGAGCGTGACATTTTTGCGGTGGAATACTGGGATCTGGAGCAGGCCAAGCTACGCAAGGCCGGCCTCTCTGCTGGCACACAGGTTGAATTCGCTGGCAAGGTGGCGTTGATCACCGGCGCCGCCAGCGGCATCGGTCGCGCCTGTGCCGATGCCCTGCATGCGCGTGGCGCGGCGGTGGTGGCGCTGGATATCGACCCGGCGGTGACAGAGTACTTCAGCACCGCCGACCGTTTTGGCATCGTCTGTGATATGACCGACAGCGCCGCCATACAGGCCGCTGTGGCTCAGGCCGTGATACGGTTCGGTGGATTGGATGTGGTGGTCAGCAATGCCGGTAACTTTCCCGCCAACCTGCGTATCGAGGCGATGGCCAGCGAGGTTTGGGAACGCAGCCTGCAACTCAATCTCAC
>JALTPW010000134.1 GCA_026999335.1 Chromatiales bacterium | reverse complement strand
CACTTACAAAGAAAACATCGAATGTTCCGCAGACCGTTTTATGAACGCTTTGTTCCATGTTGTCAACCGTAGAGGCGACTTTATTCACCCCACTGCGAAACATCAGCGATAGCAATCGGACTGTCCGCGCCGTATCGGTTGCGGCACGATGACACTGGCGGCGACTCCCGCTGGTGGCGCCCAGAAAGATCACTCCGGCGGCAGGGTACACTGCCGTAGGTTTCCCCGGAGTAGAACCCTCTGCCGCTTGTCGGAATTTTGTCATTATCTCTCTGCCCGCCTACCGCTCAGGCAAGCGCCTTTCTTTGCCGGCGCACCAACAGCAGGCCCATCAGGAAGACACTCCCGGCGATACCCAGCGGCAGACCATAGACCTTCACGGGATCGGCCTCGGCGGGCAATACCAGCCAATACCAGGTGGTCAGGGTATGCTTCGACCCGACCTCACCATTGCTGCCATCCCAATCGGCGAAGGACACCGGAATAAAATCACCCTCGGCAAAACTCACATCGCCACTGTCACCGCCGTCGCGGGGGCGCTTCATCAGCACACTCCACTGGCCATTCTCCCAGCGGCTCTGTACCGAAAGACTGTCATCACCCTCGCGAGGCACGATTTTCTGGTTAGGCCCGGTGGCATCCAGTAACACACCCCGGGATGCCAGCGCCGGTTCCACGCTGCCCGCATTCCAGTACCACATGGTGGTGGGATGGGCGCCATCGCCATGGCGGTACAGGGGTTTGACCACCACAGGTTTGGTCTTAAATGAATCCTGCTTGGGGAACTGGATCGCAAGGGCATCGGAATACAGAGTCAGCTTACTGTCCTGTATCTGTTTGGACACTGCTTCCCCCGGACGGCTGTCCGTACGATCATCCACTTTCAGCAGAAAAGCGATCTCATCCTCGTTGTACAATACCTGCACCGTGATCGAGTCATTCAGTGGTGTAAACAGCCGGTCTTCCTTGATGATATTCGGCACCAGAGGCACGGTCACTGCAGGCACCGTATCCCACACCTCATCGGTCAAACTGTCCGGCAAGGCGCCCTCGATCTTTGCCGCGCGTAATACCGGCTCATTGCTGGGGGAAACGGACTTGTTGCGCAGGCTATAAACATAATTTGCAATGTGCCAGCGGTCTTCCAGGGAAACGGGATCTTTGTTGCCCTCCTCCGTCGCCCGGTGTGCCGGCATAGGGGTGCCCGGCAGGCCGATGGACAGGCGTGCATAGATGTTTTTAATGGTCTGTTCGCGGCTCTTTTCATCCTCGCCAGACACATTGGTAACACGCCAGGTCCAGGGTTTAGTGAGATTGCGCGGCCAGAGCCGGTCACCCCAGTCATCTTCCAGCTTTTTACCAGAAGTGATATTGCCGCGACCGGTAAGACCGTGACACTTGCCACAGACCTTTTCAAAAACGGGTTTACCCTTGGCCACAGATTCTTCACTGAAAGGTATCTGCGATGCAACCGGTTCCGTATTGGTTATCTTTTGGAAATCCGTTTTCAGATAGCGGCCGTCATCATCGAAAAATTCATCATCGGCGTCTTCCGGTGCCCAAGCCGCAGTGATGTCAAACCCCTTGATCACGGGAATCAGGCTGCGAATCTGCTGGTCGCTCAACAGCCTGCTCCACGCCGGCATCGCCGTCCCGTCCAGGCCATGTTTAATGGTATTGAACAAATCATCATCAC
>JALTPW010000133.1:277-1696 GCA_026999335.1 Chromatiales bacterium | reverse complement strand
GTATTTATGATAATATTGTATCACGTTATAATTTCCATAGTTACTACGGAAATCTATAGACATTTGCGATCATCTTCCTAAAAACATCAGAAAGAAAACCTATGTCTTGGCATTAACGCAATGCTCTTATCGGTTATTGATTTTAATGCCAAATCACCGACTACTTTTCTAGCAATGCCAATTGCCCCATTACAATCTGCATTGATTAACATCCCATTTGAAGATTGAAACAATCCACGCTGAACACGTTTACCCAAACTTGGTTTTTTGATTAGAATCTGATTTGAGCCATGTTTTTTTAAAGGCTCAAGCACCAAATTGTCAGTTTTTGAGGTGTAGCTTTCTTCCGTTATTTTTACCAAAATCCCAAACTCCTCAGCTTTATATTTTATGGAACTGATTAATTTGCTGTGGGGTATTTGAACGAAGTTTTGATTATTTCGTTTTCCTATGTTGATGCTATTTTTCCATCCTTCATTCTTGCCGATAATAATTGTACCTATTTTATTTATAATACAATAATCAACAATAAATCGGGATGTTTTATGGATGTAATCGTTTATTTTTTGATTACGTTTATGTGTAAGATGATTGATGCGTAATGTGCTAAAGATACCTTTAGGTAATTGACTTTGTAACTGAGCTTTCCTTTTATTAAACCATGCGTTGATTGATTTAAGTGGCTTACCGTTTACAATGAAAGGAGCTAATCCTACATTGTTAAAAGACGTAGCAATTGTTTAAACCGAGATCAATGGAAAGAAAACTATCGGGCAAAGTTTCTACTTTTTGCACCTCTTTTTCATACACAACTTCCACAACAAAGCAGGTAGCTTGAGGTGTTATTCGTACCTGCTTTGGTTTAGAAACGGACGTTTTAATAGGATTAATCTTGACAACTTTTGGAAAATGGATAAAACCATCTTTAATTTTGATCTGCTGATTAGTGAATATTGCAACGAAGTGTCCATTCTTTTTTTTATAAGAAGGTATTTTAGGCATACCTTTAAATTTTGATGGATTTTTTTTCCGTTCACGAATAGCTGCAAAGTATGATGTCCAGTTTTTAAAAAGCAACTTGACAACTTGCTGACTTGTTTGTGTAGGCAAAGCTCTATAATCAGGTTGATCTATATATGCAAAAAAGGTAGTTAAATCATATTCATCAGGCATTAGACCAGTGAATATAAACGTTTGTCTAATCTGATAATTAGCCGCATTATAGAGGTTTTTTGCTTTGAATGTTAATTCATTTAAAGCATGTGAATCGACTATGATATGACGTTCTACTCTTTGCATAGCTTAGATGCTAACCTTCTGCGTGAATACATTTTCATAGAAAAGCAATGAACAACCTAAACCTTAGATTTACCTGCCATATTGTAATGCTAGTTTTACATTCATATGTAGATAATATAC
>JALTPW010000133.1:0-267 GCA_026999335.1 Chromatiales bacterium | reverse complement strand
CAAAAAAGGTAGTTAAATCATATTCATCAGGCATTAGACCAGTGAATATAAACGTTTGTCTAATCTGATAATTAGCCGCATTATAGAGGTTTTTTGCTTTGAATGTTAATTCATCTAAGCTATGTGAATTGACTATGATGTGACGTTCTACTCTTTGCATAGCTTAGATGCTAACCTTCTGCGTGAATACATTTTCATAGAAAAGCAATGAACAACCTAAACCTTAGATTTACCTGCCATATTGTAATGCTAGTTTTACATTCATAT
>JALTPW010000132.1:594-5657 GCA_026999335.1 Chromatiales bacterium | reverse complement strand
GACATTTCCGGCGGCTTGCACCTTGCCGTGATAAATTTGGGGGGCTCTGAATAGACATTTTTTTTAATACACTATTCCAGATACATGGTGATCTTGATGAAGTCGATGCTGAATGTCGGCCGTAGCACGATGGTGACCCGGGCGATCCCCTGACGCTCTTCGTCACGGCTGGCGGTTACATCCAGTTCATAGCTGATCAGCATCTCATCATTGACCATGTCGGCCAGAAAGCTGTTGATGGTGGCGCGCAATGCCCCTCGTACACGTTCGTTGTTGAGCAGGCCGATATAGGGATTGGCTGCCGAACGGACACCGAATTTGGCGTAGTCGACAATGCGCCGGGTGGTGATTTGATGCCACGCTGTATTGGTGGCGGTGGTGATGCTCTTGACGATACGGAAGCCCAGCTTTTTCTGCACGGCCAAAACGCGCGCCTGTACCAGTCGCGTGAGTTCAGCGTTGGTATATTTTTCCTCCAGGCCGCGGATGGCCAGGGGTTTGTTGGTGAGGCTGATATGGGGTGAGAAGCTGGCCATGAGGCCCGCCACCGCCGCCGCACTGTAAGCGCCGGGGAGCGTGACTTCCTTGCCATTCGTGGCATCCACCGCTTTTAGTCCCGGGGCGACAAAAATTATCCTGTCGCTGTTCAGAGAGTGACCCAGAATGGCATCCAGATCGTCATCGGGGCCACTGCCCACGACGCCGATACGTTCCCGCTTGTTGGCATCCGACGAGGCGACCCGGCAGTGTGAAGTCAGGTCGGCGCCGATGTTGCCGTGATGCTGGCCCGCGGCGACGATGATGTGTGCGGGTTCGTTGAGTAGCTCGTCCAGGCCTGTTTTATAGTTTGCATCCACGCCGGCGCCATTGTCTCCCCGTGTATTGCTGCCGGTGCCGAATAAACGAAAATCGTCGACCGCGCTGAATTTATCGGGAAGTTCGGAGGAATTGGCAAGTGCCGTGCCTTTCACTAGCGTGGATGTCGCTAGAATATCCATGACCAAATCGTCGCCATTGGCTACGGTGTAGACTTCTTCGCTGACACTGTGGCGCAATGTCACTTTTACACTGGCGGATTTATTGACCACATAAGAAGCGGTAAGCTTATCGGCCGCCAGTGGATCCTCGCCGGTCGCGAAGGTCAGGGCTCCGCTGGCGATGTCGATCTTGACCTGTCCAGCAGTGACGCTGCCCGTGTAAATGATCTGCATCAGGCGGGTCTGTTGGCTGGCGTCTTCAAAGATACTGATCCGGTTGCGGGCGCTTTGTACCACGGGTGTGTAATTTAATGTGATTGCGCCACCGTCGTTGTGTTTTTCGTCACTGACATAACTGTGTTCGTCGGCATCCCAGACATTGACTTCGATCTCGTTGCCCCACTCGCCCTCCGAGGCGGCGGCCAGCTGGCAGCAATCGCCTGACGATGAGGTCAAGGCAAAGTCGGCTTTCGCCGCTGCCTCTGAAGCGACCCGCACGGCGATAACGCTTGTCGCACCGTGGCTAAAGGCTTGCTCCAGTGCGCGCACCAGCGTCAGTTCATAGCTTTTCCCATCGACGAAGGCATCGTAGGCGCCAAACACCTGGCGAGCCTCCGAATAGCTGCCGATTATTTCGGGGTTGCTGACGGGGCCTTTACTGGCCGTGCCAACCACACCCACGGTACCAACCGATACCCGGCTTGGCACAATCAGACCTTCGGGACGAACTTCGATATACGTTCCCGGTAGAATCATCTCAGCCATAATCACTTTCTCCTTGGGCGCTATGGCCCTACTTTGTTTAGTGAACTATTTGGGTAATGACTTATTCTGGTTAATGAACGCTTGCTCGCAGATAAACAACCGCTTTACTGTCGAAGGCCGTATCTTGATATGACACGCGCAACAGATCGTTGCTGCCGTCCAGGATGAGTGGTGGATCAAATTTCAATGTGCCGGGCTGATACGTGTCGGGTGTGCCGTTTTCATCCCAGTCCCCCAGGCCAAATGACTCTCCTGCGGAATCGAAGGTGGCCAGGAAATCGGCAAGAGATGGAAAGACAATTTGCGCATGAAGGTCTGGGTTCACTTCCCTTGTCAGCGCGGCATGGAATTCGGCTAACGTTGAATAGGTGGTCGGCGGCGTGGACATATTCCGTTGTAGGCGGGCAACGGTGACGGGATTACCCGGCCAGGACGATGGATGATAAGCGAGGCTGGCCAAGCCATAAACGTGTATTTTGGCCTTAACTGTTGCTGAAACATCGAGTGACGGTGCCTGGAGATCATCCCAGCGGCTTAATTGGTCGGTGACCAGCGTTGTCTCTCGCTCCGGTGAGCCGCGTTGCTCAGGGTCAGTGTGAATGGGAATGCGGGCAATAATACTTTCTGCACCATCGAGGTCATGATAATGGTATTCGTAGAGTATTTTGTAATCGGTGATTTTTCTCCAGGCATTGATGGAACCGCCGATGAATTCGGCCGGGCTGGTTTCTGTCAATTCAAAACGCAGAAAGCCATCGACCCGGAGTTGGCCTGAGTTAGTGAGTAAATCACTATGGAGTATGCTGACAATGTTATCCGCGCTGCTCACCGTATCCGCCCACAATTGAAAACGTACGACGATATCCAGACGTCCGCCTTTCAGACTGATTTCGGCAAGCGGTCCACGACGTTCGGTACCGCGCCAGTTACCAATACCAACCGGTCGTTGCCTGATGCTGACCGTTGAAAGGCTGGGTGCGGGTACTGACGGCCCAGAAGACGGTAGGTAATGATGCAGTATGTCCAGCATATTGCTGAGAACTTGCCCGGGAGAAGGGGCGCTGTTTGCTACCAGCGACAGGGGAACAAGCAGCGGATCCGTAGCGGTGGGCTGCCGGGCAATGTCTTCATGAGGAGGAGGCACAGGTTGTCGGTGAAACATGGAAAACAGAGAAGGCATGTCTGTGGTCTGACCTCGTGTTACATCGAATCTTGACTCAAGTCCGGTGCTTTGTGTGTTGCGTATTCTTTAGAGCGTAGGATACTGAACTGTCTTTATCCAGAAATTGTGATAAAAAATTTTGGTGATAATGCCACTATTAATAATTTATGAATGTGGCTTCCTACAAGGTCAGTAGATGCCTGCTTATCGTCAGGTAAAGACTGCTATGGCTAGGGATTTGTAGAGGTTTTTCAATCGTGGTTATGGCGTATTTTGGCAAGGTTTAAGTGATATAAACGGGAAGGTTTAATCTATTTTATGATTTTGGATTGTCAGCGAACAACGTAATTTTTGAGTGCATTGTTTTATTTTCGTTGCACTGGTTAATAGTACCTTACTAGTGGATGTGTATGTTTGTCGTGAGTATGGATTGAATGGTTGGTTTTGATTGTTTATATTTTTAAAGTTCTGTTTTTTAGTCGTGGTCGAGTAGTGGTTGTTGGGTATGGACTTTGGGGGAAATGGCGCGTTAGCCTTCCTCATATACCTTGAGCAGATTTTCAAGCACTGATTCCCAAACTCTAATACCCCAAACGATCAACTTGGCGAGAGTGCTGGCTCGACTTTAGAGGACGTGGACATTCGCAAACCTAAAGCAAGTAACAGTGACTATTGTAGTCAGTGACGGGCGCTTGTATTTCTGCTGTACCACACATTGCTGTACCACACATTCGCAAGGAGGTTGAGGAATGAATGACGCCATCAGCACGGCGCGTCGTCTTTTACAGCAACACACCAAGGCGCTGCTGATGCGGCGTAATGTCGTCGCGACCGGTGTCGGTTATAAAATGGTGCACGGCAAACGTACCACGACGCCGGGCATCATCTGTTCCGTAGAAAAGAAGCTGCCTGTCAATGCTTTGTCGGCCGGTGATCGGGTGCCACCACAGCTGGACGGCATCCCTACCGATGTGATTGAAACTGGTTGCATCCGTGCCTGGCAGGCGCCGACCGGACGTTTCCGACCCGCACCTGGTGGGGTGAGTGTTGGTCATAAGGACATCACCGCCGGCACCCTGGGTTGTTGGGTGCGCCGTAGTGGTGAGTGGGTGATTCTGTCCAACAATCATGTCCTGGCCAACAGTAACGAGGCCGCCATCGGTGATGCCATCCTGCAGCCCGGTTCCCACGATGGCGGCATTGACTCGGCAGATCAGATTGCGGTGCTGAAGGACTTTGTTCCCATCGAGCTTGCGGGTCTGCCCGATAATCCCAGTGGTTGTTCTGTTGCCGGTGCTATTGCGGCATTTCTGAATGCCATTGCCGGCACCCTGGGTAGTGATACCCGCTTGCGGGCCGTGAGTGCACGAGCCATTGGGGAAAATCGGGTGGATGCCGCTATTGCCAGCCCGTTGCGGGAGGAAGATGTCAAGGCGGAGATTATGAATATCGGTGCCATTCAAGGAGTGATCAGCGGTGATCTGGGGATGGCGATTAAAAAAATGGGCCGCACCACAGGCTTCACTGAGGGTGAGATTCAGCAGGTGGATGTCACCGTTAATGTACAATACGGTGGCGGGCGCAGCGCATTGTTCAAAGATCAGCTTATGGCTGGTGCGATGAGTCAGGGAGGCGACAGTGGTTCTGCCGTGTTGGATACGAAAAACCAGCTGTTGGGCCTGCTGTTTGCCGGCAGTGAGCAGAGTACAATCATTAATCGCATAGAGCATGTTTTTTCAGCGCTCGACCTGACGCTATGAGCAGTGGGTTACGAGCGTTGATGCTGGCAACGGCAATCCTCTGTGCAGGGAACGAGGCACTGGCCATGACGGCATCCATTTTTGATGTTAAATCCAGGTATGAGTCCAGGCTTCTGTCCCTGCCCGGCGTGATCTCCGTCGGTATCGGCCGGGCTTCCGATGGCCGCACGGTGATTGTCATCGGGGTAGAAGACAAGGCCAGCGTGGAAGGTTCGGAGTTGCCCAAGCAGTTAGAAGGCTATCCTGTCCAGGTTGATGTTATCGGGCCTGTGCGGGCGCAGTGACCGCTGACCATTATCGTCATTCCAGTATGTTTTCAGCTGGAATCCAGAGATTGCTTTCGTCGAGGTGTTGCTGTTTCAATCCACGCGCCCGTGAAGGCGCGACCTATCAACACAC
>JALTPW010000132.1:0-584 GCA_026999335.1 Chromatiales bacterium | reverse complement strand
GGTTGAAGCCAGGTAGCGACTTCAGGTTTCAATCCACGCGCCCGTGAAGGCGCGACTTAGAAAATGGAAGCCTCTGATATTCGAGATGAGTTTCAATCCACGCGCCCGTGAAGGCGCGACCCAGCTTCCGCGAATACATCACTGGCATATCCGGTGTTTCAATCCACGCGCCCGTGAAGGCGCGACCTGCCGGCGCTGTTGTACAGTTTTATTGCATCGTCGTTTCAATCCACGCGCCCGTGAAGGCGCGACGAGCTGGGCCATATTTGATCTAGGCATGCCCCTTGTTTCAATCCACGCGCCCGTGAAGGCGCGACCATTGCGATGCCCGTCGTCAAAACGCTTTTGCGTGTTTCAATCCACGCGCCCGTGAAGGCGCGACCCTAGGCCGTCAACCCGTACAGTTAACGGTTTACGTTTCAATCCACGCGCCCGTGAAGGCGCGACGTGACAACTGCCGAGGGGGTGGCAACCGTCCGTGTTTCAATCCACGCGCCCGTGAAGGCGCGACCAGGTCAACCTCGCGGAGCTATCTACCAGCGTAGGTTTCAATCCACGCGCCCGTGAAGGCGCGACCTGTTGGC
>JALTPW010000131.1 GCA_026999335.1 Chromatiales bacterium | reverse complement strand
CCCTGTTCACTGTCTATATACCAGGGAGAGGTCAACAGTATCAGTCGACCGGCCTCGGGGCTGAGCGTCCAGTCACAGCACTGATTGCCGAAGTCGTCGACTTCCCAGTGCAGTGCCAGCGTGCGCGTGGCGCCCTGTTCCAGCCGAGGGCCCCATTGAATGTCTTGCAGAAAACAACGCTCGCTGGCGAGCATGGCCTCCAGCATATGCACCGATTGCGGGCCACAGAGCACGGGGGTTTTCGCGTCGGGAGAGCGGGGTAATTGATTCAGGGCCTCCAGCAGCTCAAGATCGCTCGCTTCCAGGAAACGCGCCGGGGTAGGGCAAGTCACCCGTTCAGGCGCAAAATAAGTGCCTGCGGAATAGGTTCCATTTTTCAGGCGGCGTGCGGCAAAGGTTTCTACCAGCAAACCGTCTTCGCTGGGTTGTAAGACATATAACAAGGCCTGTTGAGGGTTTGTCGCGGACTTGTCTTTTTTTGGTATTTTTTCCGGTGTTTTTTGTAGCACTTTTTTCAGTGCTTTTTTCCGTGTTTTTTTGCGTGGCGCGGGTAGTGCCTGTTTGTCCTGCAGTGCCTGCAACAACACCGCTGCCACATGTGCGCAGTTTCTTTTTTTTGCACAACTGCATTCGCCGTCAATGGTGATGACATCTCCTGTCTTGTCCGTGCGGACATAGACCCGAAGCGGGCGACTGTCGGGGTATGGGATGATGGCGGTAATCAACTCACCATCGCGTTGAATATTCGGCGCGTTGACCCGGCCTTCAGTGAATAATTTCCACCCCTCGTTGAAAGGCTGTGAGGGGATTTGCAAGGTGACGTCTATTAACGTAAATAACATGCGCGCATTATAACTTGCTGCGTAAAAAAAGCATTTAAATGTTTAAATTATCTTTAATATTAAGTCTTTATGTGTTGTTTGTGATATTTTAGTTGAGGTTTTGCAGAGAGAGACAGTCCTCTCAAACCATCCATGGGAGGATGTGAGCACAGGGAGCAGTCTGACGGCCTGTCATCTGCTGCAGATGGGCACCTTGCCCTCAAAACCGGTTACAATGCGCCGATGGATGATTTGACTTTGGTACAGCGCATCGCGGTGTGGGCGCTGCCCGTACTTTTTGCCATCACCGTGCATGAAGTGGCGCATGGCTGGGTGGCGCGTAAACTGGGCGATCCCACGGCCATGATGCTGGGCCGCCTGACCCTCAATCCGATCAAACATATCGACCCCATTGGCACCATCCTGGTGCCCTTGGTGCTGATGTTTCTTGGTGGGTTCATCTTTGGCTGGGCGAAGCCGGTGCCGGTGACCTGGGAAAATCTAAAAAAACCCCGGCGCGATATGGCGCTGGTGGCCATTGCCGGGCCGCTATCCAATCTGCTCATGGCCATTGCCTGGGCCTTTGTGATGAAACTGGGTTTCTTGCTGGGACAGGGGGCGGAATGGCTGGCCTGGCCGCTGATCTACATGGGTGGGGCAGGGATCACCATCAACGTGATTCTGTGTTTGCTCAACCTACTGCCCATTCCGCCGCTGGATGGTGGGCGTGTGTTGTCGGGTTTGTTGCCGGGGCCCTGGGCCTGGCGGCTCAATCAGTTGGAGCCCTACGGCTTTTTCATCCTCGTGGGTCTGCTGGCCACGGGCCTGCTGGGCAAGATACTGGGGCCGCCATTGTCGGTGGTGCAGATGGCCTTGTTCAGCCTTGCGGGATTGCATTAACAAATGCTGTTAACAAGCTGTTAATAAATAAAAATTATGTTCACTAAATTCATCAAGTAGAGAGGGAGTACGGTTTGAGTTCTTCGCTTCCGAGCCAATATCAGCGTGTGCTGTCAGGTATGCGCTCCACGGGTAAACTGCATCTGGGTCACTACCACGGGGTGCTGAAAAACTGGGTGCAGCTACAGCACGAGCACGAGTGTTTTTTCTTCGTTGCCGACTGGCATGCCCTGACCACTCATTACGAAGATCCGTCGATCATCGGCGACAGCGTATGGGAAATGGTCATCGACTGGCTGGCGGCCGGTGTCAGTCCCGGCTCGGCGAAACTGTTTATCCAGTCGCAAGTGCCGGAGCATGCCGAACTGCATTTGCTACTGTCGATGATGACGCCACTCAGCTGGCTGGAGCGCGTGCCTACCTACAAGGATCAGCAGGAGGCGCTGAAGGAGAAGGATCTGGCGACCTATGGTTTCCTCGGCTACCCCTTGCTCCAGAGTGCCGACATCCTCATCTACAAGGCCGGTCAGGTACCGGTGGGCGAGGATCAGGTGGCGCATGTCGAATTGACCCGCGAGGTGGCGCGACGCTTCAATCACCTCTACGGCCGCGAGCGCGGTTTCGAGGCAAAGGCGGAGGCGGCCGTCAAGAAGATGGGCAAGAAAAATGCCAAACTTTACAATAGCTTGCGAAAACGTTATCAGGAACAAGGTGATCATGGGGCGCTGGCCACCGCGCAGGCCCTGTTGGAGTCCCAGGGCAATATCACCCTGGGTGACCGTGAGCGCCTGTTCGGTTATCTCGAAGGCGGTGGGCGTATTATTTTGCCCGAACCAAAGGCCCTACTCACGGAGGCCTCGAAGATGCCGGGACTGGATGGACAAAAAATGTCCAAATCTTATGGTAATACCATTCCCCTGCGTGCCGATCCCAAACAGGTCGAGCAGGATCTACGTACCATGCCCACCGATCCGGCGCGCGTGCGTCGTACCGACCCCGGTGATCCCGGTAAGTGTCCGGTGTGGCAGTTGCATGCGGTCTATTCCGACGACACCACCCGCCAGTGGGTTAACGAAGGCTGTCGCTCCGCCGGCATCGGCTGTATCGACTGCAAACAACCGGTGATCGACGCGGTGCTGGCCGAGCTGGCACCGATCCGCGAGCGGGCGCAGGAATACATTGACAATCCCAAGCTGGTGCGCAGCATTATCAACGAGGGCAATGAGGCGGCCCGCGATGTTGCGCGTGACACCCTGGAAGAGGTGCGCGCAGCCATGGGGCTGTTGTATTCCTGATGGGCGATGATCCCCCTCAAGTCACGGTCATGACGGCGAATCAGTCCGCTGACCCGCCGTCACCCGAGCCGGTGACGGACACCCCACCACACAGTCCACAGCAGGAAGAGATGCCCTTCGCTGTGGTGCTGGGCGAGGCGGTGACCACCCTGCCCAAGGATTTGTACATCCCGCCGGAGGCACTGGAAGTTTTTCTGGAGGCCTTTGAGGGACCGCTGGATCTGTTGCTGTATCTCATCAAACGTCAGAACCTGGACGTGCTCGATATCCCCATTGCCGAGATCACCCGGCAATACATGAAATACGTCGAGATGATGAAGGCACTGAATCTGGAGTTGGCGGCAGACTATCTGGTGATGGCCGCAATGCTGGCGGAGATCAAATCACGCATGCTGCTGCCGCGTCCGGTGGAAGTGGACGACGAGGACGACCCGCGCGCCGAGCTGGTGCGACGTCTGCAGGAATACGAACGCTTCAAGCAGGCGGCGGAAGACATCGACGGGTTGCCGCGTCTCAACCGCGACGTCTTCCAGGCTTCGGTGAAGACTCCCGACCTCAAGCTCACCAAGCCTGAGCCGGAGGTGGATCTGCGCGAACTGATCACCGCTTTCCGCGAGGTGCTGACGCGTGCCGAGATGTTCACCAGCCACCAGGTGACCCTGGAATCCCTGTCCGTGCGCGAACGCATGTCCGAGGTGTTGGACGCGGTGTCCACCGACAGATTCATACCTTTCGGCAGTCTGTTTACCCCGGAAGAGGGACGCCTGGGCGTGGTGGTGACTTTCCTCGCCATCCTCGAGCTGGTGAAGGAGTCCCTGCTCGAACTGATCCAGACAGATCCCTTTGAACCCATACACGTCAAGGCCCGGGCACAGTTCAGCACCGAGCCCGAACTGGAATTTTAAGGTGATTTTGAGGTAATGATGACATGTCATTGAACCCCGAAAAGACCAGGAACATTGTCGAAGCGGCGCTGCTGTCCGCTGGCCAGCCGTTGTCCATTGATCGTCTGCTGACCCTGTTTCTGGATGAATATCAGCCCTCACGTGACGAATTGCACGCGGCGCTGACCGCCCTGGCCGAGGACTGCGAGGGTCGAGGCGTCGAATTGATCGAGGTCGGTTCCGGTTTTCGCTATCAGGCGCGACAGGATTACGCCCAGTGGGTGGCGCGGCTGTGGGAAGAAAGGCCCGCGCGTTATTCCCGCGCCCTGCTGGAAACGCTGTCATTGGTAGCTTATCGTCAGCCCGTTACGCGCGGCGAGATCGAAGATATCCGCGGCGTCAGCGTCAGCTCGCACATCATGAAGACCCTGCTGGAGCGTGAGTGGGTCAAGGTGGTCGGTCATCGCGATGTGCCTGGCAAGCCGGCCATGTATGCCACCACGCGCCAGTTCCTCGACTATTTCGGTCTCAAGGGCCTGGGCGACCTGCCAACCCTGGCCGAGATCCGCGACATCGACAGTATCAATGCCGAGCTGGATTTGCTGGAGCCGGGCAGCGAGCACGCCGACAGCGAAGGCGAGACGGAGGAGGCCCCGGCCAGTCAGATGTCCATCGACGATATCGTGGCGGCCGAGGAAGCGGCAGCGGAGGCCGCCGAAGTGCGTGCCGGTAGTGGCGGTGGCGAAACGCCGGCGGCCGGAGAGGGCGCCGATGACAGTAAAGCCGCAACGGCCGATGCCGTCACGCCTGCGGATCACGATGAAGGTGCAGAGCTGAGCGCAGCAGCCGATGCCAGGTCGGAACACGACACAGACGAAGCCACAAGGGAGGACGATGAACCCGTTACCGCCGAGGCCACAGAATCCTCCCATGCGCCAAGCGGTGATACGCTGGACGAAGATAGCCGGAAGACATCCGTGGAAATCCCACAGTGAGTGAAAAATTGCAAAAAGTGCTGGCCCGTGCCGGCTTCGGCTCGCGCCGGGAGATCGAAGGCTGGATCAGTGAAGGCCGTATCAAGGTCAATGGCAAGGTGGCGACGCTGGGTGACCGGGTCGGCGAGACCGACCGCCTTGAGGTGGACGGCAAGCGCATTCATCCCGGCAAGCTGAAGGACAAGCGCACCCGGGTGCTGGCCTATCACAAGCCGGTGGGCAAAGTCTGTACCCGTCACGACCCGGAAAAGCGCCCGACTATTTTTGAAGACCTGCCGTCACTGGCTGGTGGTCGTTGGATCAGCGTCGGCCGGCTGGATCTCAATACCGGCGGTCTGTTGCTACTGACCACCGACGGTGAATTGGCCAACCGGCTGATGCATCCTTCACAGCAGATCGAACGCGAATACGCCGTGCGCGTGCTGGGTGAAGTCACCCCGGAGATGCTGAAAAATATGCAGGAAGGTGTCGAACTGGAGGACGGCAAGGCCCACTTCGATGCCATCCGCGACATTGGTGGCGAGGGCGCCAATCACTGGTACCACGTCATCCTGCGCGAAGGCCGCAACCGCGAAGTGCGCCGTCTGTGGGAATCGCAGGGCGTGCAGGTCAGCCGTTTGAGCCGCGTGCGTTTCGGTTCCATCACCCTGCCACGCTGGCAGAAACCGGGGCGCTGGGAAGACCTGGACGAAAAGACTATCGAACGTCTATTGGGCATGAGTGGACTGGCCACCAAGGTGGGCCAGCATGGCGCCAGCAAGGCCTT
>JALTPW010000130.1 GCA_026999335.1 Chromatiales bacterium | reverse complement strand
ATGTGCTCATTCACTATTACCTTTCAACATTTCATGTTCTCCATGGTGATAAGTGGTTACCATTTAGATATCAAATAGGTATCAAACCCGACTCTTTTCAATGTCGAGTGAAACCAGATCAATCAGCGTGTCATTATCCATCTCGGTCAGCAATGTCTCAGCGCCGCCCTCCAGAATATCCGTGGCGAGGGCCGTTTTCTCATTGATCAAGGCATCTATTTTCTCTTCTATTGTCCCCTGACAGACGAACTTATGCACCAGTACATTTTTTTTCTGGCCGATGCGAAAGGCGCGATCCGTAGCCTGGTTTTCCACGGCGGGATTCCACCAGCGGTCAAAGTGGATGACGTGTGAAGCCTGGGTCAGATTGAGGCCGGTGCCGCCCGCCTTGAGGGAAAGAATAAAAAAGGGCGGCCCGGCCTCGTCCTGGAAGCGTTCGACCCGTTTTTGCCGTTGTTTGATCGGGGTGCCGCCGTGCAGTACCAGGCCTGGCTGGCCAAATTGCAGGGCTAGAAAATCGGCCAGCGGCGCGGTCATTTCACGGAACTGAGTAAACACCAACAGCTTTTCCTGGCGCGAGGCGATCTCTTCACAAAGCGCTGCCAGGCGCTGGAACTTGCCGCTCTGTTTGGGATTGTATTCACCATCGCCCAGCAGCTGCGAAGGGTGATTGCAGATCTGTTTAAAGCGTATCAGGTAGGCGAGCACCAGACCGCGGCGTTTCATGCCATCCAGATTTTCGAGGGCCTGCGCCAGCTCGGTGACGGTCTGTTGATATAAGGCCGCCTGGGGTTTGCTCAGGCCGCAGTAGGCGGAGAGTTCGGTTTTTTCCGGCAGATCGCTGATGATGGAACGGTCTGTTTTCATCCGACGCAGGATGTAGGGGCTGACCAGGTTGCGCAGTGGTGCATATTGATCGTGTTCGCGCTCGGCGAGCGATTTCACGAACCCTTTAAAGCGTTTGGCCGATCCCAGCAGACCGGGGTTGAGAAAATCGAACAGCGACCAGAGGTCAGAGAGGCGGTTTTCTATCGGTGTCCCTGTCAGTGCGATGCGTGATGCGGCCTTGATCTGTTTGACGGCCTTGGTTTGTCGGGAGGCCGGATTTTTGATTGCTTGGGCCTCATCCAGCACCAGCAGTTGCCAGTGCCGTTGTTGCAGCCACTCCTGGCGCATCAATGTGCCATAGGTGGTCAACACGAGGTCGATGTCTTTCAGGGCCGCGGGATCATCGGCCAGGGCCGCCATCGGGTTTTTATTAGATTTTTTATGGGACTTTTTGCTGGATTTTTGGGTGAATTGGGAGCTGTGCAGAAACAGGCAGCGCAGCGAGGGGGCAAAACGCGCCAGCTCGGTTTGCCAGTTGGCCAGCAGGGAAGCGGGCAGTATCAGCAGGGCGGGGTGCTCACGCAGGCGTTTTTTCTCGACCAGCAGCAAGGCGATGATCTGCATAGTTTTCCCCAGACCCATGTCATCCGCCAGACAGGCCCCCAAGCCAAGCCGGGAGAGTAATTGCAGCCAGTTCACCCCTGCCTGTTGATAGGGACGGAGCGACGCCTTGAGGGTGTTGCCGGGATTGGCGGCCTTCATCTGGGTAGGTGAGCGTAACGCCTCCAGTTGCAAAGAAAGCCACTTGCCGGGCTGGACAAACGACCATTCGCGGCTTTCTTCGATTTCGTCGTGGCCCAGGTCGGCGGGCGCGCCGGCCAGCAGGCGCATTCCCTCTGCAAAGGTGAGTCCGTCCATGCCGGCCTCTGCTTCCACCGTTTTCCAGTGGGCCAGGGCCTCACTCAGTTTCTCTTGATCCACTTCGATCCACTGGCCTTTGATAAAGGTGAGGCCATTTTCCGCCGCCAGCAGTTTTTTCAACTCAGCCTTGCTGAGTTTTTCGTCACCGAGGGCGATATGGAGTTTGAAATCGAGTAGCGAGTCGGCGTTGAAGTTCTTCTTTTTGCCCTCACCAATGGTGACGCCGACACGCGGCCGGCTGCGTTTTTTCCACCAGTTCGGCAGCCGAACCACCACGCCGCATTGCTCGTACAGCGCAGCATCCTTGAGGAATGCGTACGCCTCAGCGGGTGTCCAGGCCAGCGGGTGATAGAGGTCGCCGTTGTCAACCAGCGCCTTGATCACGGGACTGGATTCTGCGGCCAGCTGTACCGGTGACAGCAGGCGGATCAATGCCTTTTTGTTTTTCGCCCCCGCGTATTCCTGCAAGGCGCGACTGAGTGGTTGGTGGCGGATGCGGCCCTGTGCCGAAAGTTCAGGGGCATAGGTCGCCATGAAGGCGAAGGGGTAATCCGGGTCATTTTTGTTTTCCGCCAGATGAAAACAGACACGGCCCACCTGATGCCAGCGCGGCGCCTTTTTGGCAAGCAAGGCATCGAGTCCGCCGAAGGCCTGAATCTGTTCGCAGACCCAGTTGTCCAGCAGGCTGCGGAGGTCTTGCAATACCGCAGCGGAGAGATACTCGGCTCCGCGCATGGGTGGAGCGCTCAGCAACAGGGGCGTGGTTTCGCCGTCCGTGAAGGGCTCGATGGGATCCGGTCGTTGAGGGTCTGCCGGGGCCAGCAGGCAGCGTTCACTCAGATATTGGCTGGCAAAATTGCGCCAGTATTGCAGTGATGGGGAGAGACCCGCACTACTTTTTGTGGCTGCGAGCGAAAACAGGCCTTCACCCACGCCGCGCAAAAACGCCTGCTCGATGGCGGTGATTTGCCTCGTGTTTTCCGGTGTGTCAGTTGTTGTGTCGGTTGCGGCCGACGCAAAGCCGTGCAGATGCCCGGAGGGCAGCAGGTCGATATCAAAATAACTCACAGCCAATCCTCAATCTGCCGTCTTGACGCTTGAGCAAACGCGCTCATGTTGTTGGGGGCCGGTATGGGTATCCCATTCTTTCTTTGCTGTAATCAGTCATTATCCTTAAGGGCCAACAACTTGTCCGATGCGGTGTAACTCAGCCCATATCTGGGCAACCAGGACATTCTAGCGAGTCACCTGGGTGAAACGAAGTGAAATCAGGGATGGCGTGACGCCACACATCCCGGAATATTGAGAATTATACCGGGCTGGATTTCAAATCCACCCGCTTTGGGTGTGGTGTATGCGGAGGGATTGGCTATTCGTGTCGTGCGCACGATTCACATCTCTCGGGTTTGCCGGCTCAACCGAGGCGACTCGTTTCCTTGGTGACAGGGGTGCCATTCATCTGTGCGGCTTCAGCCGCGAAGGGTGTTCCGGCTTTCTTCGCGGCTGAAGCCGCTCCCTGTCAAAACAGCGGCTTTATGTGTTGAGCGGCAAATCCATCGCGGGCATGGCCCGCTCCTACCCGGCATGCGGTGCTGCGTACGATTGGTGATGGCCGACCATTTCCCGGCGCAGGGCGGGTTTTCGCCGCTTTTCAGGTTTCCCTCCCCATTTTTCGGTATGGGTTGTCGGCGTGATGGTTTTTTGCCATGCTGCCACCAGTGCGGGCCTAGTGGGAAAATGCACGTTGGGATTGAAAATCATGCCGGAAAAGGCGAGGGTAGGCGCTCCACGAAAGCCGAATCAGATAGGGGAGCACAGGCACTATGTTGTTGCATCAGCAATTTGTCCGGGTAGCGAAACAAAATAAAAACAAGATGGCCCTGGTGGATTGTTCCACCGACAGGCATCTTACCTACAATCGGGCGCTGATCGGCAGCCTGATCCTGGCGCGTAAATTTCGTCGCATCGACGACGGCTATGTGGGTGTGATGATTCCCACCTCGGCCGGCTGCATGCTCACGGTACTGGCGCTGGTGATGTGCGGCAAGGTGCCGGTGATGATCAATTATTCCACCGGTGCCGCAGACAATATCCGCTATGCGCGCGAACGGTGTGGCTTCAAGACCGTGATCACCTCGCGCACGGTGCTGGAAAAGGTCGGCTGCCCGGAGATGGACGACATGCTGTTCGTCGATGACCTGATGAAGGAGGTCAGCGGCTTCGATAAGCTGCGCGCCGCGCTGCAGGCGGCGCTGCCCACGTCGTTGCTGCTGAGCACCCTGCATCAGGGGCTCGAGGACGACACCCTGGTGATCCTGTTCACCAGCGGTAGCGAAAAGGCACCCAAGGGGGTCGAGCTGACGCACCGCAATATTGGCAGCAATGTGCAGGCCATCCAGGCGGCCATTGAGATCAAGGACAACGATGTCTTTCTCGCCATCCTGCCGTTGTTCCATGTCTTTGGCCAGACCGCCAACTTCTGGTTACCCCTGTGCAGTGCTGCCACGGCTATCACCTACGGTAATCCGTTGGAATTCAAGACCGTGGCGGGCATTATCCGTGACAAAAAACCCACCATCGCCATCGCTACACCGTTCTTTCTAAGCAGTTACCTGCGCGCCGCCAAGCCCGGTGATTTCAGTTCCCTGCGCATCGTCGTGGTGGGCGCCGACAAGATGCCCGACCGGTTGCGTGAAAGCTATGAGAGTCAGCACGGTGTTGCCGCCTTCGAGGGCTATGGCACCACCGAGACCAGCCCTGTCATTTCCGTCAATCTGCCCGGCAGCAACAAACCCGGCAGCATCGGTAAACCTCTGCCGGGGGTGGCGGTGCGCATCGTCGATGTCGACAGTGGCGAGGATCTGCCAGCCGGCGAGGAGGGCAAGATCCTGGTCAAGGGTGACCTGGTGATGAAGGGGTATTTCGACGACCTGGAAGAAACCATTCTGCATATCAACAACGGCTGGTACGAAACCGGCGACATGGGTATGCTCGATGAGGACGGCTACCTGTGGCATCGCGGCCGCCTGAAGCGTTTCGTCAAGATCGGCGGGGAAATGGTCTCGTTGGTGCGTGTGGAAATGGAGCTGGAAGAGCTGTTGCCGGAGGGGGTGGAGTGTTGTGTCGTAGAGTTGCCGGATGTCCGCAAGGGCGCCGTGCTGGCCGTCGCCGTGTCCGAGGAGGTCGATCAGAAGTCCCTGCTGAAGACACTGGGCAAACGTCTGCCACCCATCGCCATGCCCAAGCATTTCGTGGTGCTTGATGAGTTGCCAAAAATGGGCAGCGGCAAGGTGGATTTTCGTAGCACCACCACGCTGGTGCAGGCACGCTTGAAGACATAGCGTACGGCAAACGGATAAGGATCGCGCTGTGGTGTCCCCTTTCCGCAGTGAGGCCTTCCGTAACGAGGCGCAGAAACGCGCGGATCACATCAGGGCTTTTGACGAAGAGCTGGCCGCGCTGGATGTGGCTGGTGCATTGAACGCCCGCAGGGTGGGTGGAACGAGTCATCCAGACTGCTTGAAGCGACAGACATTTTGTGGATTCCCGCTTGCGTGAGAATAACGGTATTTCAAGTCTCTCAAGCCTAAAGAGTAAGTGCCATTAGCGATTGAAAGGATATTTCCTGTAGGATTAAAGCTATCGCGTCCAGCTTTCGCTAAATTTTTATTTCCATTAACTTGGTCAAAACCACCGTCTTTAGACGGTGACTTTGATGTTCATGTTTTGACGCATGCGCGCTGATGACGGTGCGCGGTTGATGACGTTAGCCATCAGCACCGAATGCGCTAACCCACCTACTTTAGTCGGTGGTAGTTTAGATCTCTATGGTGAACTGAGCGGGTGCTGCCGTGCGCACAGCGCACGCTATGGGCAGGTGTCGTGTGCGCTGTGTGTACAAGATGGATATCCGATTTCCCGGTATCAGCTATAAGTAGTTACATTTTTAGTGATCACCGTTGCGGGTAACCCAAGTCTATGGGTGCAGGGCATCTCCTCCAAACCACCGTTCCAGTCTCAGGCGCCGCACGGCCTGCCCGGCCAGCGACCCGAGGCGGGCGCCCAGCACGGCCTCGAAGTGGGCATCCCAGTCGAAATCCAGGGCATCCAGCATGTTCTTGATGTAGAGGCCGGTCTCGGTCTCGCCTTCCAGTACCAGGCGGCGATGGAAAAACAGGGTGTCGGGATCTTCGCTGCGGGTGACCAGCAGCCAGAAGTCGTCCAGGTGGCCGGCGATGCGCACATCCCAGGGCGCCAGTGCCTCTCTTTTCGGCAGGCGCACGAAGTGCTGTCCGCGAATCACGAACAATAGTTCGCTGCGACTGTCGGTGATAGACAGACAGAGCCGCTTGCCTTCCAGGTCACCCAGCTGTTCGGCCATGTATTGTCCCTTGAGCAAATGGTTGAACAAACGCGCAAAGACCTCGCTGTGCAGTGTGTCCGGCAGTGCGCGCAGCAGCCCTTGCAGGGGCGGACGAATGATCTTTAATGATGTGGCGGGCAGCATGACGGGAACCTTGGGCAAGACCTGCCGGGAGTCGGCAGTCTGAGTGGGTGTACGGCAAAGTATATGCCGTGGGCGGCGGGTCGCCAACTGGGTTGCTAACTGGGTCGCCAACTATAGTATTGCAGATCGATTGTTCGCTATCATGGCATCCCTTCCGCAGCGTGAGACAGGCAATGGAGCTGAGTATTTTTCAGGGTGAGAACCAGTGGATCGGTGAGATTTTCCTGATTGTATTTCTGGTACTGCTCGCGGACTTTCTCCAGCGCCGCATTCTCAGTCGCCTGGAGAAGCGTCTGCAAAAGACGGCTAACCCCTGGGACGATGCGCTGCTGGCGGCCACCCGACGCCCGCTCAGTCTTCTGATCTGGGTGCTGGGTCTGAGCTACGCCGCCGAGCTGACGGCCCGGCAGACCACGGCCACCGTGTTCGAACTCATCGAGCCGATGCGCGAGGTGGCGGTGATCAGTCTTCTGGCCTGGTTCCTGGTGCGCTTTGTTCGCCAGGTCGAGGTCAATATCATCGAGCTGCGCAAGGTGCGTGACGAGCCGGTGGATGTCACTACCCTGGACGCCATCGCCAAACTGCTGCGTCTGTCGGTGATGATTACGGCCGCGCTGGTCATCCTGCAGACTCTCGGTTTCAGTATCGCCGGTGTACTGGCCTTCGGCGGCGTGGGTGGCATTGCGGTGGGTTTCGCCGCGCGCGACCTGCTGGCCAATTTCTTCGGCGGCCTGATCATTTACCTCGACCGGCCCTTTTCCGTGGGCGACTGGATCCGTTCACCGGATCGGGAAATCGAAGGCACGGTGGAACAGATCGGTTGGCGGCAGACGTGCATTCGTACCTTCGACAAACGTCCGCTGTATATTCCCAATTCCATCTTCGCCACCATCGCGGTGGAAAACCCTTCGCGCATGACCAATCGGCGCATCTATGAAACTATCGGTATTCGCTATGACGATATCACCCGCATGGCCGACATCGTGCGCGATGTGGAGGCCATGCTGAAGGCGCACCCGGCCATCGACACGCAACAGACCCTGATGGTGAATTTTGTCAGCTTTGCGCCGTCGTCGGTGGATTTCTTCGTCTATACCTTTACCAAGACCACCAACTGGGTCGAGTTCCACGGAATCAAGCAGGACGTGCTGCTGAAGATCGCCGATATCATTGTACGACACGGCGCGGAGACGGCCTTCCCGACATCCACTGTCCACCTGCCGGACGGCGTGACCGTGAAATCGGCGGAATAGTCATACCCTACGAGCCGTGGCTACCTGCCAGCCAGAGTCGCAGCCTGTGGCGCTGCTTTTACGGTGGGGTTGATCACGTATTCCGAATGATGAAAAAGGATTGGATATGCCCGATAAATTGCTGATAATATTGATGAATACGGATCTGTCAAACCCTTCTGAACTGGGCACTCCCTTTCTTCAGGCCAGTGTTGCGGCGGCCATGGAATACGATGTGGAGATGCTCTTTACCGGGCGTGCCGGCGAGCTGGCCATGCCCGGTGTTGCCGAGGCCCTGCACTTTCAGCAGGGCAACGATAAGTCAGTGCTGGATCTGATTCGCGCTGCCGTCGAGGCTGGCGTCAAACTGAAAGTCTGTACCTCAAATTTGGAGATGTGGGGTGATGAACAGATCCCGGAAATCGCTGAGATCGTGGGCGCGGCCTATATCATCAGCGAAGCCATGGATGAAGACACCGTTACGTTTACCTATTGAATTTTTCACCCACTGAATTCTTACCGAGAACAATGACAGCTTCCGATACCGAAGAATTGCTGGCGGAGATCCGCCGGGTGCGCAGCGAGGCCGACTGCCTGTTCACTGCTGAACAGGTGGAAGCGGCTCTGGATCGGCTGTCAGCCGAGATCACGACAGGCTACGAAAACCGCAATCCGCTGCTGCTGTGTGTCATGAACGGTGGCCTGATCGCTAGCGCAGGTCTGTTGCAACGCATGGACTTTCCACTGCAGAGCGATTACCTGCATGCCACTCGCTATCGTGGTGAAACCTGCGGCGGTGAGCTGCACTGGCTGCGTGAACCCGGGCACACGCTGCAAGGTCGCGCGGTGATTGTCGTTGACGATATTCTCGACGAGGGTTATACCCTGGCGGCCATTGTCGAACACTGTCGTACACGGGGCGCCGCCAGCGTGGAGAGTGTCGCCCTGGTGGAAAAACGCCACACGCGCAAGCAAGGCATCGAGGCCGATTACGTCGGGCTGGTCGTTGAGGATCGCTATGTGTTCGGCTACGGTATGGACTACAAGGGTTACCTACGCAACGCGCCGGGCATTTTTGCAGTAAAAGGTTTATAGGACATCGCAATGACACAACTGGCCATTATCGGCGGCACCGGTCTGGCTTCGCCCGAGTTGTTGCAGGTTCTTGCGCAGGAAAACGTGCACACGCCCTTTGGCGAGCCTTCCGGCCCCATCACCCGAGGCACGTTGTGCGGCCAGGAGGTGTTGTTCCTGCCACGCCATGGCTATGACCACCACCTGCCGCCGCACCGGGTCAATTATCGCGCCAATATCTGGGCCTTGCACGCACTCGGTGCCCGCGAGGTCATCGCCGTTGCCGCCGTTGGCGGAATTACTGCGGCCATGGGGCCGGGGGTGCTGGCGGTGCCCGATCAGATCATCGATTACACCTGGGGCCGGAACAGCACCTTTTTCGAGGACGACCTGGATCACGTCACCCACATCGATTTTACCGAGCCCTATTGCGAGACGCTGCGTCAGCGCCTGTTGCAGGCGGCGGCGCGTGCCGCTGTCGACATGGTCGATGGCGGCACCTATGGCGCCACTCAGGGGCCACGCCTGGAGAGCCGTGCCGAGATCCAGCGTATGCAGCGCGATGGCTGTGACCTGGTGGGCATGACCGGCATGCCCGAGGCGGCGCTGGCTCGCGAGTTGGCGCTCTGCTACACCTGTTGTGCGGTGGTGGCCAATTGGGCCGCCGGCAAGGCCGAAGGCGAGATCAGCATGGCCGAGATTGAAGCCAACCTCAAGGATGGCATGGTGGATCTCGGACGGATTTTAGAGGCCTTGTAATATCGCCGAATGGATTCGTGAGATTTACCGCTGATTTAGCCATCGGTAATTTTGCATCGGTGACCGCCCGGAAGCGGCCTCAAGGGAGTGATGGATAATGGACGATTCGACGCAAACCAGGGTGCTCGACGCAGATTCTCTGCTGCAGAGAATCCTCACGGATTCCTTTGAGGAAATCTATGTCTTTGACGCCGCTACGCTGAAGTTTATCCAGGTTTCACGGGGCGCGCTGGCAAACCTGGGCTACAGCATGGAGGAGATGTACTTACTCACCGCCAAGGATCTCAAGCCGGATCTGAGTGAAGAGGCATTCGGCCAGTTGATCCGCTCATTGCGAACCGGTGAAAAAAATCTGCTGGTGTTCGAGACCCGCCACCAGCGTAAGGATGGCAGCTGCTATCCGGTGGAAGTGCGCCTGCAGTTGGCCAGCGATGCCATTCCCCCTGTTTTCATCGCCTTCGTTCTTGATCAGACGGAGCACCAGCGAGCCCGGGAAAACCTGCAAAACAGCGAGAGACGCTTTCGGGATCTGGTCGAGCAGTCGCCCTTCAGTATTCAGATGCTGTCGTCCAATGGCCGCACCCTGGCGGTCAATCCGGCCTGGGAAAAGCTCACGGGGCTCAGTTTTGAAGCACTGGAAGACTACAATATCCTCCAAGACCCACAATTGATCCACAAGGGCGTCATACCCTATATCAAAAAGGGGTTTGCCGGTGAAGCCACCGAAATCCCCCCCATCACCTATGACTCCACGGAGACGCAGGCGATTGGTGCGCCTGCGAGCCGTTTCTGCGTGCGAGCCTTCATCTATCCCATCAAGGATGAAAGTGGCTCGGTGCAAGAGGTCATTCTCATGCATGAGGATGTCTCGGAGAGAGAGCAGACGCTGCTTAATCTACGCGAGAGCAAGGCGCGCCTGTCCGAGGCTCAGCGCATCGCCCATCTGGGTAGCTGGCAGCTGGATCTGAGCAGTAACGAGCTGTATTGGTCGGACGAGATATTCCGTATCTTCGAGATTGATCCGCAGCAGTTCGGTGCCTCCTACGATGCCTTCCTCGATGCCATTCATCCCGATGATCGCGAGCGGGTCAATGCCGCTTATTTGTACTCACTGGAGAACCGTCTCCCTTACGAAATCGAGCACCGCCTGCAGATGAAAGACGGTCGGGTGAAGTACGTCCAGGAGCGTTGTGAAACGGAGTTCGATGTAGACGGAAAACCTCTGCGCTCCATGGGCACCGTGCAGGATATCAGCGAGTACAAACGCGCGGAAATGACAGCGCGGGAAAACGAGCAGCGTTTTCATATCCTGGCGAAGATTTCACCGGTAGGCATTTATCGCAGCGATGCGCAGGGGCTGTGTATCTACGTCAATGAACGCTGGTTGGAAATGGCCGGCATAACGGAGTCACAGGTTTTGGGTGAGGACTGGGTGAAGGTCATCCATGCCGATGACCGCGAACGGGTATTTCAGGAATGGTCACATGCCGTGCGCACGCAAGCCCCTTTTTATACTGAGTGCCGCCTGCAACGACCGGCTGCAGCCGACGGTAGCCAGGGAAGAATCACCTGGGTGCTGGCCCAGGCCACGGCCGAGCGGGACGCCACAGAAAACACTGCCGGTTATGTGGGTACCATTACCGATATCACCCAGCACAAACGCATCGAGGAAGCGCTGGGTGAGCTGGCGGCGGCGGGGGCGGGAGAGGCGTTTTTTCAGCGCCTGGCGCAGGGAGTGGCAACCCTGTTCAATGCCCGCAAGGCCTTCCTGTGCCGTTTTTTGCCCGACCAGCCAGAGGTGGTCGAAAATCTCGCGGTCTGGATCCGGGCAGGCTTGGAAAGTAAGGGCGAGGACGCTTGCCGGTTGAGCGACTCCCCCTGTAGCAAGGCCATCGAGCAGGGTAGCGTGTTCACCATCAAAGCGCATCTGGGTACACAGTTTGGCGATGACTGTTGCAGCCTGGCCACCACCACCCGTGCTGAAAGCTTTATCGGTACCCCGCTGCTGGATGGCGCAGGGCGTACCATCGGCATCATGGGTATCGTCGATGACAAGCCCCTGGAAGACAGTCAGGCCTTGCAGCCCATCCTGGAGATGTTCGCCGCCCGTGCCGCCGCTGAGCTGGAGCGACAGGCGGCCGAACAGGCGATTCGTCATCAGCGTGATCAGCTGGAACGCGAGGTACAGCAGCGCACCGTCGAATTGCGTACCAGCAATGAGGAACTGGAATCCTTTGCCTATTCCGTATCCCATGACCTGCGTGCCCCGCTGCGCGCCATCGACGGCTTTTCACTGGCCCTGTTGGAGGACTATGGTGAACGGCTCGATGAAACCGCCGCGAGTTACCTGCAGCGTGTGCGGGCCGGCACCCAGCGTATGGGGATGCTGATTGACGACATGCTGCAACTCTCGCAGGTGACGCGTGGCGAATTCGCCTGCCAGCCCGTCGATCTGAGTTCGCTGGCAAACAGCGTCATCCGGCAATTGCAGGAATCCTCACCCGGGCGTGAGGTTTTGGTCAGTGTGGAGCCGAATAGGGTAGTGGAAGGCGACCATCGTCTGCTGGGCGTGCTGCTCGACAATCTGCTGGGCAATGCCTGGAAATACACCAGCAAAAAGGATCATTCGCGCATTGAGTTCGGTTGCATACGTCAGGACAACGGACAGGTCTTTTTTGTCAGAGACAATGGTGTGGGTTTTAACATGAAATATGTCAACAAAGTCTTTGCGGCCTTCCAGCGTCTGCATTCCGGCAGTGAATTCGAGGGCTCCGGCATCGGCTTGGCCACCGTGCAACGGATCGTCAACCGGCATGGTGGCCGGGTCTGGGCAGAGGCCGAAGAGGGCAAGGGGGCGACCTTCTACTTTACTCTGGGTTGGTGAATATCCTGGCTTGTCGTCACTCGCGCAACCTGGCTTGGCCGCACCCCTCCTGTTTTTTCGGTATGTGCGTTTGCACACCCGGGCCCACTCATTCAGACACTGAAGCGTTGCCCGCTGACGCCCTTGCTGTCCGGGCCCATCAGGTATAGGTAGTCGGCCATGATGGTGTCGGCTTCGGGGATGGTATTGGGATCTTCGCCGGGGAAGGAGAGGGCGCGCAGACGGCCGCGCACCGGGCCTGGGTCGATGCTGTTAGCGCGGATATTGGTGCAGCCCTCCAGTTCATCGGCGAAGATTTCCATCATGTTTTCGACGGCCGCGTGACTGATGCCGTAGGCGCCCCAGTAGGCCTTGCCCTGCCGGCCTTCGCGGGTGGAGTTGAAGATGATCGAGGCGTCGTCGGATTTGCGCAGCAGATCCAGGCAGGCGCGCGTCATCAGGTAAGCGGCGTTGAGATTGACCTGCATCACCCGTGACCACAGGGTGAGGTCGTAGTGGTCGAGGGGCGTGAGCGTACCCAGCATGCCCGCGGCATGCAGGATGCCGTCCAGTCGCCCGAATTCATCGTGCAGCATGTCCGCGATCTTGACGTAGTGTTTGGGTGAGGCCTTTTCCAGATCCAGCGGACAGATGGCTGGACGGGGGTGCCCGGCCTTGACAATGGCGTCGTAAATCTTTTCTGTTTTTACCTGACGGTTGTCCAGCAGTGCCACGGTGGCGCCATGGGCCGCAAAGGCCTTGGCGGCGGCGCTGCCGATGGCGCCAGCGGCGCCGGTGACGAGGATGATGCGCTCTTTGAGTAAATCAGACTGGGGTTGGTCGTCTTTCATGGTGTTGCTTTCCGCCTTGGTTTTGGGAATGCCCGGCTGTTTGTCGGCTATCGAGTGCGCCAGGCAATCCATAGTTTGTGCAGCGGGCTGAGTGAAATCTGTTCGTTCAATGTATGGAGCTTATTTGTCCACCGTCTTTCCTGTAATTTTTTTTGCAATTTCTTCAGCATAGCGCGATGAATTGCGCACAGGATCAGGCTGTATCGCTGTGCGGCGCGATCCTGTGCCGGCAGCAGGTTCAGGGCCTGCTCGAAATAATCGTCGATACGGGCAATGTGTGCTGCCAGCAGGCTTTGCATGTTATCGCCGTAGCGTGCCTGAATGAAGTCTTTTTGCGATATCTCATCCCGGGGCGGATAGATTTTCCCTCGCCGGGTATCCCTATTGCGATTGCGCAAAATATGACTGAGCTGAATGGCGGTGCCCAGCTTGCGGGCATAGTTGAGCGTTTCGGGCTGCTGGAAGCCGCAGATTTTCGCTGTTAGCTGCTGCAGGGCTCCCGCAACGTGCTGGCAATAAATCTCCAGTTCGGCGAAAGAGGTGTAGGCCGCTTGCCGCAGATCCCGTTCGTGGCCCTCGATGATGTGCAGAAGTTGCACCTGTGGCAGCTCAAATGCCGCTAGCGCCGGCTGCAAGGCCTGGCACACCGGGTGCGTGGCGTTGCCCGCATAGGCGCGGGCGATTTCCGTGCGCCACCAGTGCAGTGTTTGCAGGGCGATGTCGTCATCGTGACAGTCGTCCACGACCGCTCCGACTTCCCGTCCGAAGGCATGCACGGCGATGATGGCCCGGCGCTGCTCCGGCGCTTGATACAGCAGGCTGTAATAGAGACTGGAACCACTGGGGGCGGCTTTTTCCTGGCAGTAATCGTCAGGGGTCATGGGTCTTTGTCTGCGCGTGGGGGAAAAATAGGGGAAGAGGGGAAGAAATAATGGGCGGCAGATAGTGGTGAGTGGATTGCGGCGCTATTATAGCAGCAAACAAG
>JALTPW010000129.1 GCA_026999335.1 Chromatiales bacterium | reverse complement strand
TGCAAATTGGGTGAAATATCCAGTTGAAAACGCACGCCGTATAACTCTTCGGTGAATGATGTTTTTTCCAATTCGTTGGAAATACCCTTATTCACCAGCGCCCTGACCTCACCATCACTGCGTTCCGCGGTTAATTCCAAGGTAAAAAAGGCTGACGGCTTTAACGTCAGCCTGGCTTCGATGGTATTCAGATCACCATTATAGTAACTGCCTGTTTCCAACGTCACCTTTCCCATCACCCGGCGCTTCTTGGCCGTGCTCATACTCAACACATAGCGTGTCCATTCATAGGTGCCGGCGGGAATATCCGCATCATCGGAAACATCGAAAATTTCGGACGGCCTGTCACCTTGCGGCTCGATACTGAATTCAAGTCGATCACCGCTCTCGAATAACCAGTCTATGGGTTTGACCGCCAATTCATAGCTTTCCCAACGATTGTTGTCCCTATCATTGAACAGATTCAGTTCCACTTCGTAAAACATCTGGCGCATCCATGGCCAATTAGGGCGCGGATTGTATTCCATGTCCAGCTCCCATAAGTGCGTATCATTGCGGGGTACAAAACTCAGAGAGGGATCGAAACCATCACCAATGCGTATCGACGTTAAACTGAATTCAATTAAATCGTTGGGATAATCGATGCGAAAACCCAAAGAAGACTTATCACCGTGCAAGTCATCCCGGTCATTGAGCAACCCCCACACACCAATAAGCAGGTTTTTATCCTGTTGGAAACGGGATGTCTTGTAAATGAAATCCACGCCAGCCAGCCAACTGTTGGCGCGTTCCATCTGATCACCGAAGGTGGCCAGTAAACCAACCGATGACTCTCTCAGAACATTCTGGCTGACCCGCACGGCGCCCATAGTCGTTTTCTGTACATCGACCGTGACAGTATCCCCCATCTCGAATCCATCCTCCTGGCGGGTATTAACCACCAGGGCACCCACATTGGTATTGCCTGCCCGGCCGTTGATTTTTCCACCGATGTTGACAGGAATTTCTGACTGACCGCCTCCATCGGGGCCGAGCAGACCGATGCGACGACTGTAAAACGGTATCATCATGTCCTTATCCAAGCCTAAACCGAACTCGAAGATATCCGCGCCTTGCAGAAAAAAGCTGCGTTTTTCCAGGAAAAAAAGTGGAAAACGCGTCAAGTTTATTTGTCGGACATCCATTTCGGTTTCCGCAAAGTCGGTATTGATGGTCAATGCGGACAACAGATTCGGCCCCAGTCGCTGGGTAATGTCCAGGCTGACATCTTCGTCATAATCGAGCTTATCGGCAGGGCTGGGCTTGGCCGCAGTAACGACAAATGATGGTCTGATGCTCAAACCCATGCCTAAATCAAATTGCGGCAGATCCGTTAATAACCCTGCCCGGCCGGTTTGATAAATTTTATGGTCACGCCTGACACCGGACCAACGGCTGGTTTCCTGCAAACGCTGGACACGCCGTTGAACATTGAATCCCCAGTCAGTCAGGTTTTTTTTGAAACCAAGACTCTTGATAGGAATGCGAATCTCGGCATACCAACCGCTGTCATCCTGTGAGGTTTTGGCTTCCCAGATCGTGTCCCAGTCGCTGATCACATCTTCGCCCTGTTCCACCACCAGGCCATCAAAACGGGCGCCGGTGGGATTGACGGCAAATACATAACCGGAACGGCCATCGAGGAAGGTATCCAGCACCAGCAAC
>JALTPW010000128.1 GCA_026999335.1 Chromatiales bacterium | reverse complement strand
GCTTTTCCATGGTAGGCCGTCACGTGGGCCAGCATGGGTGTGACGGTATCCTGAATCCTGACTCGATAGGCGCCCAGACAAGAACGTGTTGGCCGGTAACGCAGGTAGGTTAATTGCACACTGGTCACATCCAGTTCGGGCCGGACGACCTGTAATGTTGTAAGAAAGGCATTCGGATCCATCACTACCTTCATTCCGGCAATGGCTTGATCACGCTGTACAAGGTTGGCATCAGCGGTTGACAGCATAGCTACTTTCCCCTTGTTTCACGCCTTTCAGGTCAGCCTTGAACATGGCTGCATAGCGTCGCTTGGCCTGCATCAATTGGCTGTGGGTGCCTTGTTCCAGTATGCGACCTTGCCCGATCATCCATATTGCATCGGCCTGCATGGCATGGTGTAAATGGTGGGTAATTTGGAACGTGGTACGGCCTTTTGACAGCCGGTTTAGTGCGTCGATTACAGCGATCTCATTTTCACGATCAAGCCCTGTGGTGGGTTCATCAAGAATGAGAATCGGTGAATCACGAATGGCTGTTCTGGCAAGGGCGATACGCTGTCGCTGGCCATTGGAGAGGGTGGCGCCTCGTTCACTGATAAGGGTGTTATAACCCTTAGGCAAGGCCAGGATGAACTCATGTGCATTAGTGAGTTTGGCCGCTGTTTCAACGTCTGCATCGGTGGCATCCGGGAAGCCACAGGCAATATTGTCGCGCACGCTGGCGGCGAATATGCAAGGGTCTTGCAGGGCCACACTGATCTGGCTGCGTAGAGAATGGACGCTGAAGTCACGGATGTCGCGACCGTCGATCAGTACCCGGCCGCTTTGTGGATCGTGCAAGCGCAATAACAGACTTATGATCGTGGACTTGCCACTGCCTGAGGCACCGACCAGGGCAATTTGTTGGCCTGCAGAGACTTCAAAATTCAGGTTATGAAGTATTGGGTGTCCGGGTTCGTAGGCAAAGTTGACCTGCTCAAAGCGGATATTGCCACGTAGCGGCGGTGCGGGCTCGGCATGGGGGCTATCGATGATGTCCGGTGTTTGTTCAAAGATATCCAGCACGCGCTCACCCGCAGTGGCGGCTTTGGCAAGTCGGCTGACTTGTTTGGAGAAACTTCTGACAGGTTTGAAGGCCGATTTAATATACGAAAGAATCACCAGTAACTCACCGGGAGTGAGTTCGTTGCTTAAAACCAAGCGTGCGCCAAACCATAATACCAGCGCGGTGACCGTACCGATAAGGATGCCTACCGTGCCGGTCAACAGGGCGGTAAGTCGTTTGGCCTGAACACTGTGCTGGAGGTCTTTGCGGTTGTTGGCGCCAAATGAATGCGCGAATTTATGATGGAGTGATAATGCCTGTACGGCTTTAATCGACGCAATGGATTCAGCCGCAGTAGAAGCCATGGCACCTTCCCGGTGGCGCTGCTTGCGGGATGCCTTTTGTATGCGTTTTCCCAGAGAGCCTGCTGCGAGAAAAAACAACGGAATTATTGCCAAGGCAATCAGTGCGAGCTGCCAGTGTAGCCAGAATATGACAGCAAACATGCTGATCAACAAAACGATACTGCCAAATAGCGGGAGTACCGTATTGATCATAACTTCTTTGATAATGCCCAGATCACTGATAACCCGTGTGATCAGGTCGCCGCTTTTGTTTTTACTGTGGAACGTCAGGGACAAGGTTTGTAGATGTTGGTA
>JALTPW010000127.1 GCA_026999335.1 Chromatiales bacterium | reverse complement strand
CTGTCGCCGGAGCTGAAGCGCCGCTATCCACACGAATTTTCCGGTGGCCAGCGCCAGCGCATCTGCATCGCCCGCGCCCTGGCGGTGGAGCCGAAGCTGATTGTCTGTGACGAGCCCACCTCGGCGTTGGATGTCTCGGTGCAGGCGCAGATTCTCAACCTGCTCAAGGATCTACAGGACGAACTGGGTCTGGCCTTTCTGTTCATCACCCATGATCTGTCGGTGGTGGAGTATCTGGCGCATGAGGTGGCGGTGATGTATCTCGGCCGCATTGTCGAGCAGGGCAGCGTGGAGAGCGTACTGAATAACCCACTGCATCCCTATACCCGGGCGTTGTTGTCCGCCGTGCCCAGTATTGAAGCGGGCGCGAAAGGCGTTGAACGCAAAATGTTGAAGGTGGAAGGTGAGATGCCCTCACCGGTGAACCCGCCCAGTGGCTGCCATTTTCATCCGCGCTGTCCGTTGGTGATGGATGAATGTCGCCGTGAGTACCCGCCGGCGTTTTTTGTAAAGGGCACTCTAAAAGACTCGGCGGGTGCGCATGCCACGCGCTGTTTTTTGTACAAGGAGCATGCGGGGTGAATAGTTGAGTGGTACAGTATATTTTCAGCTTCCGGTCAGGAAGGGTGGCGTAGCGTGGCAGGGCATACCATTTTTGATCTAATGTCATTAAGTTAAGTCTGACGTCCTGCTTATTGCAGGTTGGTGGTGATGCAGGAATTCCAATATTGTTGGTTTCGTTGGGGGTTCACCATCGCATCACCAAGCGACAAAACAGTCATCATTTTGTTCACTTAAATGGTATTGGTTTTTGATCCGCTATCAATCAGGTTATTTATCATGCAATTCGAGATTTCTAAGGAAGAAAAGCGCAAGGCCAAGGTGCCGCACGAGATTCTACTGGTCAATCTGATCGGTAATCACATCCTGTGGTTCGTCGCCGCGCTGGGCATCGCCAAATCTTACTGGCAGCCGTTGGCGCTGGTGCCCGTCGTTTCTGTGTCGATCCTGGCTTATATTTTTTGGCGGGGCAGCCGTTCCAAACAGACGGATTCCTGGTATGTGCGGGCGCACTGGGAAATTTGCATGGCCCGCAGCCGTCTGTTCAGCTACATGCTGCTCTTTTTGCTGGGGGTTTCCCTGCTGGGCTGGGTCGGCTACAACTATCTCGGCATGATGGATATTGCCGTCAAGGCTATCATCGGCGGCGTTGGTATGTTGCCGGTGATGGTGACGGTGCTGATTCTTATCGTGATGGAGTCCGATGCCCTGCATCAGGCCAATAATGGCACCATTTCCGATAGCTATGCCAAGCGCTCACCGCCACCGGATGAGTTGGTGGTGGTCGAAGACTGAATCAAGGTTTTTTCCACAGGGCCGCACATCTGATTCACACAAACCTCCTTGCTACGGGCCGAGGGGGTTTTTATTTGTCTCGATCAAAGGTTAAAGCCACTGTCTTCAGACGGTTGGATTTATCCGCGCTACTGGTTATACGGGTTGTTGAAGGTGGCGTTTGCAGGCAGGTTGTTTCGATCCTCTATGTAGGATGCCGGTAAGCGGTAGCGAACCGCATCGTTCGTGTTATAGGGGCATGCGGGCGTTATCTTCCGGCTATGACTGGCGGGTGATATCGACGTACAGGGTCAGGCGCTGGCCGGGTTGCAGGTATTTGCCTTTCTGCAGGGCATTCCAGCGCCGCAGT
>JALTPW010000126.1 GCA_026999335.1 Chromatiales bacterium | reverse complement strand
GTGTCGAACAACGGCATGATCCGTTTATTGATTGAAAATGGCGCAGACATCAATGCAACAACAAATCTTCAAATAACCCCATTGCACCGGGCAGCAGGATTTTGCTTAAGGCCGGCCGTTTCAATATTGTTGGAGCTCGGTGCCAACAAGTATTTGCGAGACGGATACGGCCGAACTGCAGCTGATCGAGCTGAAAACTCCAGTTGTCCTGAAATTGCAATTATTCTTCGATAAAGGTCACTAACCGAAAGTCAGAATGTTCTGCCCCTAGAGCGCGTGGGGACCACGCACCCTACCGTTTCGAGCCTTTTCATACGAGAGTGTCCGACCTTTTGTGTATGAGTAAATTGGTCCATGCTTCCAAACTGAAGGAGCATGACGACAATGACGATTTCCAAGGAACTACTGGACGAGCTGCTTAGCGGCGTTGAACGGCCCGAAGATTTGCTGGGCGACAAGGGCTTAATGAAAGAGCTGAAGGTCCGTCTGATGGAGCGGATGCTTGGCGCTGAACTGACGGAACATTTGGGCTATGAGCCACATGGCGAACCCGCTGGTCAGCAGGTTAACCGCCGCAACGGGGTCACGCGCAAGGTGCTGAAGGGCAATGATGGTGCGGTGCCGATTGACATCCCGCGTGATCGCGACGGCAGTTTTGAGCCTGAACTGATCCGCAAGGGCCAGACCCGGATCGACGGGATGGATGACAAGATCATCGGGCTTTATGCCGCCGGTTTGTCCACCCGGGATATCCGAGGCCACCTTGAAGAGGTTTACGGATTACGAGTTTCGGCTGACTTGATCAGCCGCGTCACCGACGCTGTTCTAGAGGAGGTTTCAGACTGGCAGAACAGGGCGTTGGAGCCGGTTTACCCCATCGTCTTCCTCGATGCGCTGCGGGTCAAAATCCGCGATGCAGAAAGCCGTCAGGTTAAAAACAAGGCGGTTTATGTGGCTCTGGGCGTTACGCCAGAGGGCGAACGCGAGGTTCTGGGCCTGTGGATCGCGGCCAACGAGGGGGCCAAATTCTGGCTTTCGATTATGAACAATCTGAAGAACCGTGGGCTGGAAGACATTCTGATTGCCGTGGTCGACGGCCTCAAGGGTTTCCCTGACGCCATCAACGCAGCTTTCCCAGATACCTCAGTTCAGACCTGTATCGTGCACCTTGTGCGCCACTCCCTGAGCTTCTGCGGATGGAAGGATCGCAAAGAAGTCGCCAAAAGCTTGAAGCGGATATATCAGGCCGTTAACGACGAGGAAGCCGCCAAGGCCCTTGATGATTTTGATGCTGAATGGGGCGATAAATATCCTTCAATCGCCCCAAGCTGGCGACGCGCTTGGCAGGAAGTCATCCCATTCTTCGCCTTCCCGCCAGCGGTGCGCAAGATCATCTACACAACAAATGCCATCGAGAGCCTGAACAGGGTAATCCGAAAAACCACGAAAACGCGCGGCAGCTTTCCAACCGATGACGCCGCAACCAAACTGATCTATCTGGCAATCCGCAATTTTGAGAAAGCGGGACGCTGCGTCAGAGAATGGGTTGCGGCACGAAACCAATTCGCTATCTTATACCCCGAACGGTTCAACAAGTGACCCGTTTCAACCGCATGGGCCAAACCCCATACACAGAGTTTCAGACACTCCCCGTTATCCATCAACCTGCCAGGGCTGGTTCCGAACCAGCGTTGAAATTCGCGGCT